>JBEKRJ010000647.1:0-7224 GCA_049518835.1 Solirubrobacteraceae bacterium | reverse complement strand
TCTACGAAGGGTCGACAAGCCCCTGCGGCGGGAGCGGCGGGGCGCGCAGCTCGGTCGGCCTGCGGGCCGGCAGCTCGTCGGCGATCCGGCAAGACGGCGGCTGTTAGTTCGCGCACCGAACGTCGACCCCGACCGGCCCCGGGCACGTCTACCATGACCTGCGGCGAATGGTGCGACGAGGAGCGCAGCGTGACAGGGCCGATGGAAGCTTTCGCCCGAGCTAGAGGAGTCGGTGCAGAACCGGCGAACGCAGGAGCAGATGCCAGCCAGCAGTGAAGGCGACCCGCGCTCGGTTTTCGTCGTCCAGCGGCACTTCCGGCGCGTCCGGCGCGGCTACGACCCCGAAGAGGTCGATCGCCATCTGCGGCTCGTCAGCGAGTGGTTTCGTGAGGGCCGGGCGGGCGGTCAGGTCCGCGAGCTGGAGAAGCGCCTGCAGGATCGCGAGCGCGCCGTAGTCGAGCGCGAGCAGCAGGCGCAGCGGTTGCTGACAAGCAGGCAGTTGGAGGCGGACGCGACCCTGGACGGCGCCCGGCTGCGCGCCAACGCCGACATCGAGGCCGCTCAGCGCGCCGCCCGGGAGATCGAGCAGGCTGCGCAGGAGGTTCGACTGGACGCCGACGCCGAGCTCGCCCGGGCGCGCGCGCAGGCCGACGAGTTGCGTGCCGCGGCGAATGCGCAGTCCGCCGCGATCCTGGACCACGCGCGACTCGAGCAGGCGGCCGCGGACGTCGTGCGCGAGGCCCAGGAAAGAGCCGCTCAGATCGTTGCCGAGGCGCAGGGGGCCGCCGCCGACTCCCAGCGACGGGCCGCGGAGATCGTCGCCGAGGCGCAGGCTGCTGGCGCCGGCACCCAGGCAGAGGCCGAGCGGCTCGCAGCCGAGCTCGAGCGCCAGCGCGAGGAGGGCCTGCAGAGCGCACGCGCGCAAGCCGAGCAGTTGCTGGCGGCGATGCGCGCGCAAGCCGCGCAAGAGGCCGCCGCGCTGCGCGCGCAAGCAGAGCAGGACGTGCAGGCCTACGTCGAGCGCCGCCAGCGAGAGGTTGACCGCCTCGTCGATGCCGCGCGACGCGAGCGCCGCCGCGCGGGCGGCGAGGCCAATCACTGACGATCGTTCGCCGACACGAAGTCGCGCGGGTCTGCGGGAACTCACTCCGCCCCCCGCTCGGCCTCGAGCGGCCGGTCACGGGCGACCGGCTCGCCGAGCAAGGGCGCATACAGCTGCACCTGATCGCCGCCGCGGGCCTTGGCCCGATACATCGCCTTGTCGGCGCTGCGCAGCAAGTGCGTCACGTCGCGTCCGTCGCGAGGAAACAACGCGACGCCGATGCTCGCGCCCGCGGTCAACCGCTCGCCCGGGGCGAGTTGCAGGTCGCGTAGCGCGGCCAGCAGCTTCTCGGCGACCAGCGCGGTGTGCTGCGGATCGGCGATCTCGGGCAGCAGGACCGCGAACTCGTCGCCCCCGAGCCGGGCGAGCGTGTCCTGCCCGCGTAGGCAGCCGCGCAGCGCGACGGCCACCGCCGCCAGCAGCTTGTCCCCGACCTCGTGCCCGAAGCTGTCGTTGATCGCCTTGAACCCGTCCAGGTCGACATACAGGACCGCGAGCGGTGCGTTGTGCCTCGTCGACATCACCAGCGCCTGGCCCAGCCGGTCGTAGAACAGCGTGCGGTTCGGCAGCCCCGTGAGCGGGTCGGTGTACGCCAGCCGTCGCAGGTTGCGCTCGAGCTCCCGGCGCCCTGAGAGATCGCGGAACACCAGCACCTGGCCCGCGGTCGCGCCGCGCGCGTCTCGCAGCGGCGTGACGGCCAGCTCGACGTCATCGTCGCGATCGTCGACGCCCGACCGCCGCCCGCGCGGTCTGCCCCAGCAGCTGCTGCGCCGCCGGGTTGAGGTCGACGACGTGGCCCTGCGCATCGACGACGAGCACCGCATCGCGCATCGTCTCGAGCACGAGCGTGCGCGCCACCGGCCGAAGGTCGAGCAGCCGGTAGCGCAGCACGCCGATCACCAGCACCCAGGCCGCCACCGAGACCGCGATTGGGCTCGGATCCAGATGCTCGAACGGAGCGACGTTCAGGCTCGACACCACGTTTCCCAGCAGCGGCAGGCAGACGGCGACCAGCGCCATCACGCTCTGGCGCCAGTACAGCGTGAGATCCGCATCACCGCGAGCACCACGATCGCGCACGCTGCCAGCACCAGCCCGGTCGTGTAGGCGAAATGGGGCCAATAGGCCGGGCCGAGTTGCACGCTTGGCACGGGCGGCGGGGGCCCGGGAGCGTAGGACCGAATCAGCGACCGCGTCGACGGATCGGCCAGCAGCGTGAGGACCACGAGCGGCTCGACCATCAGCGCAGCGAGCAACCGGGCTCCGGGCTTCGCCAGCCGGCCGGTGTACTGCAGCGCGAACAGCAGCCATGCCGGCGGCAGCGTCGTCGTCCCGACGTACTCCAGCGCGCCCCACAGCTGCAGCTGATGTGAGCGCGCACCGGCCAGCTCGAGCCCGTACGTGAATGACCACGCAGCAGCCGCCAGCAGCGCCACGCAGAGGCTGTTGCGGCCGGGGCTTCCCCGGCGTCGCCACACGCTTACCGAGGCCAGGACGTCGGCAGCGCCGCTGCACAGCAGCAGCGCGGGCGCCGCTGACAGGTGGTAGCCCATCGCTTAGCGCCTTGGGCCAGACGTCGGAGCCCAAAACAAGCGCAAGGTCGTTTCACCAGCCAGAACCGAACGCCTGTCCGCCGTTGCCCAGCGCCGTCCTGGTGTGATTCGCACTGCTGCCGACCGGCAACGCAAGCCCCTTTCCGGCGCCACCTCCCCAGCCCAAACCTACCTTTCAGCTATCAGTCCCCGAACCCGACTCGGCGAAGCATCGCGCAACTGCACGGGACGAGGAGCAGATCCGCCACCGTTGCGATCACTCGCCGGCTCGATCTCGCCGATCGGTTGGCGGTGAACGATCCCGCGGCGCTCGAGGCCGCGGATCAGCTGCGAGCCCAAGCCGTTGCTCGCGACGCTCACCAAGCTCGCGACCGGCTCTCGCCACCGCATCAACCCCAGTAACCGGCCTAGCCTCCGAAGCGGCGCCGTTGGCTGTACGCTGCCGTGCCCCATGCGCGCGCGACGCACCTGCTTGTCGGTCCCCGGCTCCTCGCCGCGGATGCTGGCCAAGGCCGGCGCGCTGCCCGCCGACGAGATCGTGATCGACCTCGAGGACGCGGTGGCAGCGGCCGCGAAGGACAGCGCGCGCGCTGCCGTCGTCGACGCGCTCGCCGACGGCCAGCTCGCGGGACGCACCGTCGCGGTGCGGATCAACGGGCTCGATACGCCGTGGTGTCACCGCGACATCGTCGCGTTGGCCGACGGGCCGGCCGCGGCAGCCGTGACGACGCTGGTGATCCCGAAGGTGCAGGCGCCCGAGGACGTCTGCTGGGTCGCGCGGCTGCTGGACATGATCGGCTCCGGCGCGCGGCAGATCGGGCTGCAGGCGCTGATCGAGACCGCCACCGGGCTGCGCCGCGCCGGTGGGATCGCCCAGGCGTGTGCGCGACTGGAGGCGCTGATCCTCGGCTATGCCGATCTGCGCGCGTCGCTCGGCCGCCCGGCCAACGCCGGCGAAGCGCCGGCCAGCTGGAGCTTCGCCCAGGACACGTTGCTGGTCGCGGCTCGGCGCACACGCGCGCGCTCGGGTTCGACGGCAAGTGGGCGATCCATCCATCGCAGCTGGGCGCGATCAACGACGCCTTCTCGCCGACCGACGAGGAAGTGCAGCGGGCGGGCGCGATCATGGCGGCGCTGACGCAGGCCGAGGACGACGCCGGGCGCGGCGCGGTGATGTGGGAAGGCGAGATGATCGACGAGGCGCTGCGCAAGCAGGCCCAGCAGGTGCTGGCGCGCGCACGGGCCGCAGCGCCCGCCGATCCAACGGCGGCGGGGGCATGACCGCGGCCGGTTCTACCCGCCGCGTCGTCGTCGGCGGGCCGTGGTTTGAGGACTTCGCGCTTGGCCAGGTGTTCGACGACGCTCCCGCGCTGACGCTCACCACCGGGCACGCGGCGATGCACCAGGCGATCGTCGGCGACCGCCTGCAGTTGGCGCTCGACGGCCTGCTGTCTCGCTTAGTGACCGGCTCCGACCAGCCGCTGGCGCACCCCAACCTCGTCTGCGACGTCGCGATCGGGCAGTCCACAGGCCCGACGCAGCGCGTCCGCGGGAACCTGTTCTACCGCGGGCTCGTGCTGCAGCGGCCCGTGTTCCTCGGCGACACGCTGATCACGCGCACCGAGGTCGTGGCGCTCAAGCAGAATCGAACCCGCGAGGGCGCGCCGGCCACGGGCCTGGTCGTGCTGCGGATTCGGACCCGCGATCAGGACGAGCAGCCGGTGCTCGACTTTTGGCGCTGCCCGATGCTGCCATTGCGCGACCCGGAGGCGCGCACCGGCCACGCCGACACGTTCGACGCGATTCCGGCAGCACTGGACCGCGCCGCGGTCCGCGCCGCCGCGCCGAGCGGCTGGCAGCTGAAGGCACTGCGCGCGCGGGCGGGGGGCCCGGCCGCGGCGGACCTGACCCCGGGCGACGTGTTCGTGATCGAGAGCGGCGAGACCGTGACCAACGCCCCGGAGCTCGCGCGGCTGACGCTCAACGTCGCGACCGCTCACACGGATGCGACGGGCAGCGCCCACGGCCAGCGGCTCGTGTACGGCGGGCACACGATCTCGATCGCGGCGGCCCACGTGACCCGGGCCCTGCCGCGATTGGCGACGATCGTCGCGTGGGCGGGATGTGACCACTTGGGCCCGGTGTTCGAGGGCGACGTGCTGTCCACGGAGCTGCACGTCGATGGCGTTGAGGCGGCGGGAAGCGGGGCGCTGGTCGATCTGCGGGCGCTGATGACAGCGCGCCGCACAGACAACGAAGAGGCGCCCGTCCTGGACTGGCGCCTCGTGGCGCTGATGGCCTGACCGGCCGCGAGAGGAGCAATCGGATGGGCGGGATCTTGGAGGGCATGCGGGTGATCGAGGGATCCGCGTTCGTCGCCGCGCCGCTCGGTGGGATGACGCTCGCCCAGCTCGGGGCGGACGTGATCCGCTTTGACCCGATCGGCGGCGGGCTGGACCGCGGCCGCTGGCCGATCACCGACGAAGGGCGAAGCCTGTTCTGGGCGGGGCTCAACAAGGGCAAGCGCTCGATCCAGGTCGACCTCGGCTCGCCCGCCGGCCGCGAGCTGATCGCCGAGCTGATCGGCGCGCCGGGCCCCGACGGCGGGCTGTTCTTGACCAACTTCCCGGCGCGCGGGTGGCTGGCCTACGAGAAGCTCGCCGCCCGCCGGCCCGACCTGATCATGGTCAACATCACCGGCAACGCCGACGGCTCCTCGGCGGTCGACTACACCGTCAACCCGTCGACCGGATTTCCGTGGGCGACCGGCCCGCGCCACCTGAGCGTCCCGTTCAACCACTTGCTGCCGGCATGGGACGCGATCACCGGTGCGCTTGCGACGACGTCGCTGCTTGCCGCCGAGCGCCATCGCGCGCGCACCAGCGCCGGCCAGTACGTGCGGCTGGCGCTGTCGGACGTCGCGTTCTGGATGGTCGGCAACCTCGGCAAGATCGCCGAGGTCCAGATCAACCGTCACGAGCGCGTCAAGGACGGCAACTACCTGTACGGCGCCTTCGGCCGCGACTTCTCGACCAGCGACGGGCGCCGGATCATGGTCGTCGCGCTGACCGGCCGCCAGTGGCGCGGCTTGGTTGACGCCACCGGCCTGGGCGACGCGTTCGCGAGCATCGAGCACGTGATGGGCGTCGATCTCAGCGACGAGGGCGGTCGCTTCAGCGCTCGCGAGCTGATCGGAGCGACGCTCAAGCCGTGGGTGCACTCGCGCACGCTCGCGGAGGTCCGCACGAGCTTCGACGCCCACGACGTCTGCTGGGGGCCTTACCAGACCTTCACGCAGCTGGTCGACCAGGACCCGCGCTGCTCGCTCGCCAATCCGCTGTTCGCGGAGGTGCAACAGCCCGGGATCGGGACCTACCGGATGCCGGGGTCGCCGCTGGTGTTCGGCGACGCCGAGCGCCTCGCTGCCAAGCGCGCGCCGGTCCTCGGCGAGCACACCGAGGAGGTGCTGGCCGGCGTGCTGGGCCTCAGCGACGCCGAGATCGGGCGACTGCTCGGCGACGGCGTCGTCGCCGGCGCGGGCTAGGCTAGCCCGCCCACCGGGGCTCGGCTCAAGGTGTTGGCGGGATCTGTCGAGCATCGAGGTATGCCCGCTCGAGCGCTTCTCTCCCCTGACCACACCTATCGCCTCGTCACCCGCAGCGACTTCGACGGCCTCGTCTGCGCCGCGCTGCTCAAGCAGCTTGGCCTCGTCGGCGACGTGCTGTTCGTCCACCCCAAGGACGTGCAGGACGGCAAGGTCGCCCTGACCGACAAGGACATCACCACCAACCTGCCCTACCAGCCGCGGGTCGCGCTGTCCTTTGACCACCACGCCTCCGAGCGCCTGCGCGTCGCCGACGGTGCCGCCAACCACGTGATCGCCAGCGACGCGCCGTCCGCCGCCCGCGTCGTCTACGAGCACTTCGGCGCCGCCGCCCGCTTTCCCAACGTCAGCGCCGAGCTGATGGACGCCGTCGACCGCGCCGACGCCGCGCAGCTGACGATCGCCGACATCCTCGACCCCCAAGGCTGGATCCTGCTCGGCTTCCTGATGGACCCCCGCACCGGCCTGGGACGCTTCCGCGACTTCCGGATCTCCAACTACGAGCTGATGATGCAACTGATCTACAGCTGCCTGGAAGTCCCGATCGAGCAGATCCTCGCCTCGCCCGACATCGTCGAGCGCGTCACCCTGTACCGCGAGCACGCCGACGCCGCCGCCGCCCAGATCCGCCGCTGCGCGACCGTCCACAACCGCCTCGTCGTGCTCGACCTGCGCGACGAGCAGCTGATCCACCCCACCAACCGGTTCATGATCTACGCCCTGCACCCCCAGTGCACGGTCTCGATCCACGTGCTCTGGGGACTCAAGCAGCAAAACACCGTGTTCGCGATCGGACGCTCGATCCTCGACCGCTCCTCGCACCTGGACATCGGCAAGCTGATGCTCGCCTACGGCGGCGGCGGGCACGAAGCCGCCGGCACCTGCCAGATCGACAACGACCGCGCCCCGGCCGTGCTCGCCGAGCTCGTGCACAAGATCACCACCCCCGACCGCGACCCACTCGC
>JBEKRJ010000646.1:0-3563 GCA_049518835.1 Solirubrobacteraceae bacterium | reverse complement strand
CGATCTCCAGCGCCGTCCGCTAGTCTGGCGTCGCTTTCAGTATTCGGCTAGGGAGGTAGCGCGTGGCCCTCGAACGTCAGAGCATCGAGAAGAAGGACTTCCCCATCGGCCGTCGGGGCTATGACCCGGACGCGGTCGATGCGCACCTCAGCCGGCTTGCCGACGAGGTCGAGGAGCTCAAGCGGTCCGCCCGCCGGCGCACCGACACGCTCGCCTCGGCCGCGAGTGAGCAGGTCCGAGCGATCGTCGAGGCCGCCGAGAGCAGCGCGGCCCAGATCCAGCGCCAGGCGGAGGACGAGGCGCGCGAGATCAAGTCCGAAGCCACCAGCGAGGCACACGCGACCCGCGAGGACGCAACCTCCCAGGCGCGCGATTACGTCGGCAAGGTGTCGGAGTCGACGGCGATGATGCTCCAGCGGCTCGACGCGATGGAGGGCGAGCTCGGCGGCCTGATGGAGTCCCTGCGGACGGGCGCCAACCGCCTCAACGCCGACCTGCAGCTGCTCGACGGCAACCTCGGCGACGTCCGCGAAGCCGTCACGCCGCGGCCACGCTTCGAGCCGCTCGCCGACGAGGATGTCGGAGAGCCGGCCGCTGCGCCCGAGGCCGCCGCGCCGGCGGCCGCCGAGGAGGGGCCCGACGGCGCGGTCGCGCTCGACGATGCGCCGGTCGATCCGGCGGCAGCGGCGCTGGCCGACGGCGGCGACGTCTCGGATGACACCGAGGGCGCGCGCCTGATTGCGCTCAACATGGCCCTCAACGGCACGCCGCGTGAGGAGACCGAACGCTACCTGGCCGAGAACTTCCGGCTCGCGGATCGGGGGAGCCTGCTCGACGAGGTGTACGCGAGCGTCGAGGGCTGACGGCTGGTCCGTCGCGATTAGCGGGCCCTCAGGGCCCTTAGGGCGGGCGGGGGTCTCAGCGCGATAACTGATTGACCTGCCACGAGGCGGCACGCCGGCAGGTGGTTTCGCGGAAACTCCGGGATCGGGTCGATGGGAACGTCTGTTCGGTCCACTAGACTCGTGCCGATGGATCAGATCGTCGTCTCGGGCGCGCGCGAGCACAACCTCAAGGACATCACGGTCGCGATCCCGCGCGGCTCGCTGACCGTGATCACGGGCCTCTCGGGCTCGGGCAAGTCTTCGCTGGCGTTCGACACGATCTATGCCGAAGGCCAGCGCCGGTACGTCGAGTCGCTGTCGGCGTACGCCCGCCAATTCCTCGGCCAGATGGACAAGCCGGACGTCGACTCGATCGAGGGCTTGTCGCCGGCGATCTCGATCGACCAGAAGACGACCTCGCGCAACCCGCGCTCGACGGTCGGGACCGTGACCGAGATCTACGACTACCTGCGGCTGCTGTGGGCCCGGATCGGCCGTCCTCACTGCCACATCTGCGGCCGGCCGATCGCCGGCCAGTCGGCCGAGCAGATCATCGACCAGGTGCTGGAGCTGGCGGAGGGCACGCGCTTCATGGTGCTCGCGCCGATCGTTCGCGGCCGCAAGGGCGAGTACGGCCGGCAACTCGAGGAGCTGCGGGGCGAGGGCTTCGGCCGCGTCAAGGTCGACGGCGAGCTGCTCCGGCTCGACGAGGAGATCGCGCTCGACAAGAAGTACAAGCACGACATCGCGGTCGTCGTCGACCGGCTGGTGATGAAGGGCGAGCTGCGCAAGCGCCTCGCCGACTCGATCGAGACCGCCGTCGCGCTCGCCGACGGGCTGGTCGAGATCGAGCTCGTGGACTCCGGTCCGCCGGCCGAGGTGCGCACCTACTCCGAGCGCTTCGCGTGCCCGGTCCACGGTCCGAGCCTGGTCGAGCTCGAGCCGCGGATCTTCAGCTTCAACTCCCCCCACGGCGCCTGCCCGCGCTGCACCGGCCTGGGGTCCCAGATGGAGATCGATCCCGAGCTGGTGGTGCCCGACCCGTCGCTGTCGATCGGCGAGGGCGCGATCGCGCCGTGGACGGCAAGCGCCTCCGGGTACTATGACCAGCTCACGCAAGCGATCGCCGAGCGCTACGAGGTCGACCTCGAGACGCCGTGGAAGAAGCTCCCGCCGGAGTCGCGCGACTTCTTCCTGTACGGCAGCAACGGCGACCGCGTGCAGGTCTCATATCGCAACCGGTTCGGGCGCCGGCGCTCCTACGCGACCACGTTCGAGGGCATCGTGCCCAACCTCGAGCGCCGCTACCGCGAGACCGAGTCGGAGTTCTCGCGCGAGAAGATCGAGGAGTACATGACGCTGCGCCCGTGCCCGGAGTGCAACGGCGCGCGGCTGCGGCCCGAATCGAGGGCGGTGGTGATCGCCGGCACCGCGATCCACGAGTTTGCTGCGCTGTCGGCCCGTCGCGCGCTCGAGTGGGCACGGGGCCTGGAGCTGACCGAGCACGACCGCCGGATCGCGCGTCTCGTGCTGCGCGAGATCGAGGAACGGCTGCAGTTCCTCGACAACGTCGGCGTCGGGTACCTGTCGATGGAGCGCGCGGCGGCGACGCTGTCGGGCGGCGAGGCGCAACGGATCCGGCTCGCGACGCAGATCGGGTCCTCGCTCGTCGGCGTGCTGTACATCCTCGACGAGCCCTCGATCGGCCTGCACCAGCGCGACAACGAGCGCTTGATCGCGACGCTCGAGCGGTTGCGCGACCTGGGCAACACGGTGCTGGTCGTCGAGCATGACGAGGGCACGATGCGCGCCGCCGACCACCTGGTCGACATGGGGCCCGCCGCCGGCGAGCACGGGGGCTACGTGGTCGCGCAGGGGACGGCGGCGCAGATCGAGGCGGTGAGCGAGTCGCTCACGGGTCAGTTCCTGGCCGGCACGCGCGTGATCGAGGTTCCCGCGCGGCGGCGCAAGCCGTCGGGCTACGTGCAGGTCGCCGGCGCCAGCGAGCACAATCTGCAGAGCATCGACGTCAAGATCCCGCTCGGCGTGCTGTGCTGCGTGACCGGCGTATCGGGATCGGGCAAGTCGACGCTCATCAACGAGGTGCTCTACAAGGCGGTCGCCAACCGCCTGCACCGCGTCCGCCAGCGGGCCGGCGCTCACCGCCGGATCACCGGGCTCGAGCAGCTGGACAAGATCATCTCGGTCGACCAGTCGCCGATCGGGCGTACGCCGCGGTCCAATCCGGCCACGTACATCGGCCTGTTCGACCAGATCCGCGAGCTGTTCTCCAAGACCCAGGAAGCCCGCGCGCGCGGCTACAAGCCGGGACGGTTCTCGTTCAACGTCAAGGGCGGGCGCTGTGAGGTGTGCCGTGGCGACGGGCAGATCAAGATCGAGATGCACTTCCTGCCCGACGTGTACGTGCCGTGCGAGCAGTGCCACGGCAAGCGCTACAACCGCGAGACGCTCGAGGTGCGCTTCAAGGGCAAGACGATCGCCGACGTGCTGGAGATGCCGATCGAGGAGGCGCTGGAGTTCTTCGCCCACATCCCGAAGATCCGCCGCCGGGTCGAGGCGCTGCACGACGTCGGCCTGGGCTACATGCGCCTCGGGCAGCCGGCGACGACGCTGTCGGGCGGCGAGGCGCAGCGCGTCAAGCTCGCCGCCGAGCTGTCC
>JBEKRJ010000645.1:0-3570 GCA_049518835.1 Solirubrobacteraceae bacterium | reverse complement strand
GAGCACATCCCAGGGCTGAAGGGCCTAAAGCAAAAGCTTCGCGGCTCGCAGCTGCCGATCCTGCTCGGGATCCCCTTCGGCGTAACGATCGAGACGATTCCAACGCATCTTCCGCTGCCGGCGAAGATCCGCACCGAGCTGCTTGACCCGATTTACCTCGACAAGGACCCAGAGCGCGTCAACGACCGCGAGTACGTCAACTCGATCTACCTCGAAGTCGAGACTGCGATCCAAGCCGCAATGAACCGACTCGCCAAGCAACGGCGCTTCCCGATCTTCGGCTAGTGCTCGGCGAGGTTGTCGGCGATGATCTCGATGAACTTGGCGACGTCGAGAGGCTTGGTGACGTAGGCGGCGGCGCCGAGCTGCTCGATGCGGTCTGATTGACGGTTGCTGGCGTCTGCGGTGAGGACGATCACGGGGATCTTGCGCGTGGCCTGGTCCGCTTTGAGGCGTTTGAGCGCTTCGATGCCGGGCATGTCGGGGAGGTGCAGGTCGAGGACGATCAGGTCGGGGTGATGCTCGCGTGCGAGCTCGAGTCCGATCGTGGCTTGCATCGCGGGGATCACGGAGACGGCACCATGGCGCTCGAGGATCCGCTCGACGAGTGTCAGGCTGGAAAGGTTGTCCTCGATGTAGAGGATTGTGTGGCGGCTCCCGTGCTGCCCGTCGAGCTGTGTCAGCACTCGCTCGCCGGGGGGTGGCTCGTGCTCGCCGGCGGGGCGCTGCGCGCCTTCGAGCTCGACCGTGAACGCAGTTCCGGTGCCGAGCGTGGAGTCGACGTCGATCGTTGCGCCCATCGCCTCGGCCAGCCCTTTTGAAAGGGCGAGTCCGAGGCCCGTGCCTTCGACGTCGGTGCGCTCGGCGCCGAGTCGCTCGAACGGCTCGAACAGCCTCGCGAGCTGGCCGGGGGCGATGCCGATGCCGGTGTCGACGATCGTGGTGCGGACGCGTCCGCTGGGAGTGATCGCGAACGAGATGTCGACTCGCCCGCCGGGGTGGTTGTACTTGATCGCGTTTGCAAGCAGGTTGAGCAGCACCTGCTTGAGGCGCGGGCGATCAGCGTGGACGTGTTGGTCCTCCGCAAGCCCGTCAGAGTTGTAGTGCAGCGTGATCTCGCGGTCGCGGGCCAGGGGCGTGACGAGCGCGAGCACTTCGCGGACGGTGTCGGCAAGCGCGACCGGCTCGGGCGAGATCGTCATCTGGCCGGTTTCGATCCGCTCGAGGTCGAGCACTTCGCCGATCAGCTCGAGCAGATGGCGTGCGCCCTTGAGCACGTAGCCGACGTGCTCGTGCTGGAGCGGCGTGAGCCCGTCGAGCTCGACGAGCTGGGTGAAGCCGACGATCGAGTTCAGTGGCGTGCGCAGCTCGTGGCTCATCCGCGCCAGAAACTCGCTCTTGGCGCGGTTCGCGCTCTCCGCGCGGGCGCTCGCCTCCACCAGTTCGATCCGCTCGGCCTCGGCCTGGCGCTGCTCAGTGATGTCCTGGACGGTGCCCGTATAGCAGCCGGCGCGGGTCAGATCCGCCTGGCCGGTGACGCGGACGGTGCGCTGCAGGCCGTCGCCCGCGCTGACGCGAAGCTCGTGCTCGAACGCGGGTCCGCCACCGATTGTGCGCGCGAGTGCGTCGCGGACGCGGGCGCGATCGTCGCTGTGCACGTAGGCCAGCAAGTCCTCGCCGCCGGCAGCGCCGAGCGCCGGGTCCCGGCCGAAGATTTCATACATCTGCGCCGACCAGCTCGCCTTGTCGCTGCGGGGGTCCCAGGACCAAGAGCCCAGCTTCGCGATCCGCTGAGCCTGTTGGAGGTCTACGAGCGCCCGCTCGCGAGCTCGCTCGACCCGCTTGCGCTCGGTCACGTCGATCCAGATCCAGGTGACGCCGGCGATCCGCCCGTCGACGTGCCATGGTGCGATCGTCGCGAGGGCGTCGATCACGGTCCCATCTTTGCGCCGGTGCTCGGTTTCATACTGATAAGCCGGCCCCCCGGCCAGCACGCCCGCGAAGCCGTCCCGAGCGGCCAGGCCGTCGCCGGGCTCGCCGACCGTCAGCCCTAGTGCTTCGAGGCTGTGCCCGATCGCCTCGTCGGCGCTGAACCCCAGCAGCCGCTCGGCGCCGCGGTTCCAGCGCTGCACCCGGGCGTCGAGATCGACCGAGATCACAGCGTCAGAACCGTACTCGGCCGCCTGCGCGAGGCGCTGAAACTCGCGGTCGGCTCGCTTGCGCTGCGTGATGTCGACGGCGGTGCGGGCGATCCCGATCACCCGTCCATCGGGGTCGCGGATCGGCGAGTCGGTCACCGAGACATCGATCAGGCCGCCGTCTTTGCGGACGTCTTGGCTGTCGACTTGGACCGTGACTGCGCGCTCGACGACGGTCTGCAGCAGCGGCTCGCGTTGCGCGGGGTCGGCGGCGAGCAGCGTTGGCGCGTGCTGCCCGACGGCCTGCGCCGCGTTGTGGCCGTAGAGCCGCTCGGCGGCGGGATTCCACGTCTCGATCAGCCCGTCGGTGGTCAGGCTGACGATCGCGTCGACCGACGATTCGACGATCGCGGCGAGCTTGGCCGCGCGCTCGGTGACGTCGGTCGCGATCATGCACCACGCGGCGCCCGTGCTTGCGGGCAGCGGCGTGAGCGAGATCTGCGCTTCGACGCGCCGGCCCTCGTGGCCGACCAGCGCGAACTCGCCGCTGCGGCGCGACTCGCCCTCGGGGCCGGCAAACAGATCTGCCAGCGCGGCGTGCTGTGCGGCCGTGATGAACCGGTCGATCGTGGAGCCGACGAGCGTTTGCAGCGGGATCGCGAGCATCTGCGCGAGGCGGCGGTTGGCGTACAGAACGACTCGGTCCGCTGAGAGGCTGGCGGCGCCTTCGGACATCTGCTCGAGCATGATCCGATACGGTTCATCGGCGCCGCGCAGCGTGAACACCCGATCCCCGTCGGGGGTCGCGACGACGAGCGCGTCGACCTCGCCCGATCGGATCGCCCGCAGCGTCTCCTCTGACCGCGCCAGCCGTGCCCGCAACGCCTGCTCACGCTCGCCCGCGGGTCCAGGATCGCCGTCGGGATCGTCGATCGCGGGAGACATCCGGCTGCTAGCCGTCGGCTGGTCGCAGGTCTAGTCCGAGCAGCACGCGGTCGCGGTCTGACATGTCGCCGACGAGCTGGCGCACCGGCGGCGGCAGCTGTTTGATCAGCGTCGGCGCGGCGATGATCTGCTCGCCCTCCGCCAGCGACGGCTGCTGGTAGATGTCGATCACCTCCAGCTCGTAGCGGCCGGCGAGCTCGGTCTCGCAGATCGCGCGCAGGTTCGCGATCGCGCGCTGCGAGCCCGCTGTCGCCCCGACGACGTACAGCCGCAACACATAGTGCTGCTGATCGAGCTCGCGGATCGCTTCGGCGAACCGCTCGGTCGCGTCCTCGTCGCTCACCGCGTCGGCCCGCTCGGGGTGGGGATCAGCTGCAGTCCGACGAGCACACGCTCGGTGTCGGACAGGTCGCCGATCATCTTCGTGATCGGCTCGGGCAGCTTGCGCACCAGCGTCGGGATCGCGATGATCTCGTCGCCGCTGGCG
>JBEKRJ010000644.1:0-3573 GCA_049518835.1 Solirubrobacteraceae bacterium | reverse complement strand
TTGTCGGCGCTGGTAAGACAGCGGTGAGCGTGGTCTCAGGGATCTTGATCGTGGTCGTCTTGACGATCTACCTCCTCGCCGACATGCCGCGGCTCAAACGCGCGCTCGAGCGGCTGGCGCCGCGCAGCCGCCGCGCTCGCACGACGGCGTTGCTCGACGAGGCCTTCGCGCGGGTCGGCGGGTACGTGCTTGGCAACGTGCTGACCTCGGTGATCGCCGGACTCGGCACGCTCGTTTGGCTGGAGATCTTCTCGGTGCCCTACCCCGCCCTGCTGTCGCTGTTGGTCGGGGTGATGGACCTGATCCCAATCGTCGGCAGCCTGATCGGCGGCGTCGCCGTCGCCCTCGGGGCGCTGACCGTGTCATTGCCTGTCGCGATTGCCACCGCCGTCTTCTACATCATCTACCGCAACGCCGAGGACTACCTGATCACCCCCAGAGTGATGAAGCGCACGGTCCACGTCCCAGGGCTCGTGACCGTGATCGCGGTGCTGATCGGCGGGTCGCTGCTCGGGATCATCGGCGCGCTGGTCGCGATCCCGGCCGCCGCGATCATCCAGCTCATCGTCGAGGAGATCATCTACCGCCGCATGGACCTCTTGTAAGGGTCCTAAACCCCACAGCCGCGGCCATGCATTCGGCGCCGTTCCAACGAGGGTCGGCTGGCGAGGGAAGCTCAGCTGGGCGCGGCGATCGCTTGACCGAGCGCAGGCCCGGCAGGCGCGGTGTCGCGGCGGTCCTCGCACGCGACCGCCGGCTTGCGCTCATCGTGGACGATCAGCACGGGCAGCTGGCAATGGTCCAAGACGTAGCGTGGCACGCTGCCACGGAGCGCCGCGGCGCGACCGTGGTGGGCGCCGGCGCCGATCACGAGCAGGTCGTAGCGCCCGCGGCGAGACTCGCGCACGAGCGCTTCTCGGATCGGGTCCTGACTGAGGATCGTCGTGACGGGCGTGTCCGCGGGCACACTGTCGACGGCAGCGCACAACGTCTGCTTTGCCTCGCGCTCGAAGTCGAGCTCGAGTTGCTTGGAGGCGCACGCGGTCATCGGCGTGCAGATCCAGCCCGGAGGCTTTGGGATTGCCGTCAACAACGTCAGTCTGGAGCGATTGGCGCGCGCGATGTCGATCGCCTCGGCGAGCGCCCGCTCGGCGTCCGAAGAGCCGTCAACACAGACGAGGATGGTGCGGAACACGGCTTACCCTGACAATGTAGTTGGCAAGCCAAACGTTAGCATGCCACGTGGGGGATCGAGCAGATTAAGGGCCCGCGACGGAACAAGTGCGGGAATGTGACGAGTGACGAGTGGCGAGTGGCTGGGCGGGGTGGCGCCAGGCGCGTCCAGACGCCGTCAAAACCCGCAATAATTCCGCGGATCGAGCGCGTCTGGGGAGTCCAGAAGCGCCCGAGGGTCGCCAAACGTGACGTACCGTCTGGACCGGTGATCGCTTCCGGTCCAGCGGCGCTGAGGAGCTCGTGCGGCTCGCGAAGATCGGCTGCAGGGTCGAGCGTCTGCCGGCCCGGGGCCTGGCTCCCCGTACAGCGGCGAGCTGGCGACCGACCACCATCTACGGGCTTCACCAACCCAATGGGGCACTACTAACTGAAGGGCGGCCTACACGTCGCGCGCCGCGACGTGGTTGCGCAGCAACCCGCCCCGGTTGCGCCGGCGGAGCCGATCCGATGGTCCTGTGCGTAGCACGAGCGCGCCGGCGACTGCCGCGAGCAGACACGTCAGCGCCCCGAGGCCCAGCCCCGCGCGAGGGCCGGCGAGGGCGATCACGGACCCGACGATCGGGCCGCCGATCGGCGTCGAGCCCTGCAGGGCCACGAACCACAGCGACATCACGCGTCCCCGCATCGAGGGCTGCGCGGTCAGCTGCAGCGTCGAGTTGCCGGTCGACATGAAGGCGATGCTCGCGGCGCCGGCGAGCGCGAGCGCGGGCAACTCGAATGCGAGCGTTGGGGCGCTCGCGGCAAACGTCATCCCGACCGCGAACGCGCCCGCGGCCGCGACCAGCGGCACCAGCCCCGTCCGCCCGCGCGCGGCGACGAACAGGCCCCCGGCGACCGCGCCGACGCCCATCGCCGCGGTCATGAATCCGTATCCGGCGGCGCCGACGTGCAAGCCGCGAGTGGCCATCACCGGCAGCGAGACCTGAAACTCGTACGTCAAGCAGCCGACTGCCGCCATCATCGCCAGCGGCACCGCGAGCTCACGCGTGCGCCGCACGTAGCGCAGCCCCTCGCGCAGCTGGCCGCGAGCGCGCGGCATCGGCGGGGTTGGATGCAGCGCACTGCGATCCATCGTCAGCAGCGAGCCGACGACCGCGGCGAAGCTCGCGGCGTTGGCGAGAAAGCAAATCCCGTCGCCGACCGTCGCGATCAGCAGGCCGGCGACCGCCGGGCCGATCGCGCGGGCCACGTTGACCATCACGGAGTTGAGCGAGACCGCGTTGCGCAGGTGCTCGGGACCGACGAGCTCGAGCATGAACGACTGGCGGGCGGGGTTCTCGAACGCGTTGTTGAGGCCCAGCAGGGCCGCCAGCAGTCCGATCTGCCACACCTCGACGGCGCCGGTGACCGTCAGCACGCCGAGCGCGAGTGCCTGCAGCCCCATCGCGATCTGGAGCACCACCATCAGCCGTCGCTTGTCGATCCGGTCCGCAAGCACCCCGCCGTACGGGGCGAGCAACAGCACCGGCAGCGTTTGCAGCGCGACCACGCCGCCGAGCGCGGTGCTCGAATGGGTGAGGCTCAGCACCAGCCACGACTGGGCCGTCATCTGCATCCAGGTGCCGATCAGTGAGATCGACTGGCCGGTGATGTAGCGCCGGTAGTTCGGCACCGCCAAGGCGGCGAACGTGACCCGGCCGAGGCGGACCGCGCGCGTCACGATGCGGCGGCCTTCACGGCCTCCGCGAGCTGCTCGATTGCCGGCAGCGCCTGTTCGAGCTTGTCCCGGTCGGCGTCTGACAGCGAAGACAGCGCGATGTTGAGCACGTCGGTGCGCTCGCGGCGCATCCGCTCGGCGAGCCGCTGGCCGGCGGCCGTGGCGCTCACGAACGCGGCGCGGCGATCGTCGGGGTCGCTGACGCGGCTGACGAGCCCGGCGTCGGTGAGGTCGCCGACGACGCGCGACAGCATCGTCGGATTGACCCCCTCTTCGGCGGCCAGCTCCGACAGCCGGATCGGCCCGCGCCGGACGACCGTGTTCAGGAGCGAGATTCGCGTCGGGGTCATGCCTGCTGACGCGCCGGCGGCGGTGCGACGAAGGCGGCGGTGCAGCCGCATCACCGAGGCGCGCAGGCGCGCGGCGGTGTCGGCGTCGAGTGCTGCTGGGGAGGTTGCTGGCATCTGGCGTGTTCGCGGGAAGCGCCAGGAGCGAATATTGCTTACTGGCAAGCAATATTCTAGCAGCGCCTCACGGCCGTTTGAACATCTCGGCAACAGGCCTGCGGGCTGGCTCGCGACGCCGGGGTTCACCGCGCCAGATCGCGCCGTCGATCCTGAGCTTGCTCGGCTCCTCGCCCAGCCTGCTGGACGCGGTTCGCGTCGAGCGCACGCCGGTGC
>JBEKRJ010000643.1:0-3586 GCA_049518835.1 Solirubrobacteraceae bacterium | reverse complement strand
AGCGAGCGCGTCCAGACGCCGTCAAAACTCCCAATAATTCCTCCGCGGGCCCTTAGGTTAGGCCGGCGATGCACAGCCGGCGAGAGCGCCAGACGCGCGTTGGGCGGACTCTCGGGGGGCTGGCATGCGGATGTCATTGGGTGCAGCTCCTCTGGAGGGGCGTCATCCCGCGTGAGGGTTCAGGCCGTGGCCGTAGCATGTCGATCCGGGGACGGTGGTGGTCGCGTGGGGTGGTCGATTTTGTGCCGCGTATATAGCGGCACGAAATCGACCACCCTCACGAGGTCGGCGATCACGAACGCCACCGTCAAACTGCTCGACATCGGCATACGTAGCGCCGACCATCGGCGCCCTTCCCCTGATCTCCAGCGACGATCGCCGCCAGCGCAGGCGAAACGAACCGAAACCCGCCGTCAGACCGCCCGCCGCGTCGCCGATCACCCCGTTTCAGCCATGCCGCTCCGTTTGCCCCCCGCGACCGCCCCTCGCGACACGAACCTGCTCCCGGTCTGCAGAAAGCGCCATGGCAGCTCGGCCGCCTTCGTGATCCCGACCCGCCGGTCGGCGGACACCTCGACATGAGGGCGGTCGGGCGGGCGGCGAGAGATCGTGATCGGCCCGCTGGTGAGGTCGCTGCCGTTGTCGGCGAGTTCGATCCCGAGCGCCTGGGTCAGCTTCCCAGGCCCGGAGCACAGGCTCTCCAGCCGCTCGAGGCCGCGTCGCGAGCGCATCAGCTCGATTCCCAGCACCGGCTCGAGCGCCCTGATCAGCACCGCGGCGCCGACCCCGACCGGCTCGCAGACCGCGTTGAGCAGCGCGTGAATGCCGTAGGAGCGGTACACGTACGCGATCCCGGGGGGGCCGAACAGCGTCGCGGTCCGAGGCGTCACGCCGACGAACGCGTGACAGGCCGGCTCGGAGTCGTGGTAGGCCTCGGTCTCGACGATCACTCCCGCCGAGCCGGCGTGCGCGACAACGCAGCCGATCAGATCGGCCGCGACCTCGAGCACCGGGCGCTCATAGAACTCCGCTGTCAGCGCCACAGCCAGGAGGCCGTCAGACCCATCCGCCACGACACCAACAGCGCCACAGCCACGACCTCGTGAGCGCCACCGTCTGGGCGCCCGGCGGTCAACCCGCCAGCGCGGCGCGCGCTCGCTCGAGTTGCTCGCCGACCCGCGCGAGGCTGGTCGCGCCCTCCGAGACCTTGGACTCCAACCACGCCTGGTCGCGCAGCAGCGCGTAGAACTCCTCGCCCTCGCGCTCGCCGAGCAGCGGCGAGGCGGCGTGCAACTCCTCGGGCGTCAGTTGCGACAGCGACTTGCCGTGGTCGACCGCAGTACGCACGAGGCCGGCGACGACGCCGTGGGCGGCTCGGAACGGCATCCCCCGGCGGACGAGCAGGTCCGCGATGTCGGTCGCGGCCAGCAGCTCGTCGGCCGCGGCCGCGCCCATCCGCTCGCGGTCGAACTCGATCGAGCCGAGCATCCCCAGGGCGGCGGCGAGACACGTCTCGAGTGTGTCAGCCGCGTCGAACAGCGGCTCCTTGTCCTCCTGCATGTCCTTGTTGTAGGTCAAGGGCAGGCCGTGCAGGACGCCGTGCAGCGCGACCAGGTGGGACGTCAGCCGCGGCGCCTTGGCGCGCAGCAGCTCGGCAGCGTCGGGGTTCTTCTTCTGCGGCATGATCGAGGACCCCGACGCCCACGCGTCGGCCAACCGGCAGAAGCCGAATTCCGCCGAGGACCACAGCACGAGCTCGGCCCCGAGCCGCGAAAGGTGGGTCGCGCAGATCGCGACGGCGCCGAGGTAGTCGAGCACGAAGTCGCGATTGGAGACCGCGTCGATCGAGTTTTCGGCGACGCTCGAGAACCCCAGCTCGCGTGCGACCAGGCCGCGATCGGTGTCGAAGTTCACGCCGGCGAGCGCACCCGCGCCGAGCGGTAGCGCGCCGGTAGCCTCGACCACCCGCCGGAAGCGCTCGCGATCGCGCGCCAGCATCCATACGTACGCCAGCAGATGGTGGCTGAGGTACACCGGCTGAGCCCGCTGCAGGTGGGTGTAGCCGGGCAGCGGCCAGTCGAGATGGCGCTCGGCCAGCTCGACCAGCGCGCCGGCGAGGGCCGCGCACGCCGTCAGCGCCTCGTGCGCGTGTGCTCGGACGAACATCGCGACGTCGGTCGCCACCTGGTCGTTGCGCGAGCGGGCCGTGTGAAGCTTGCCACCGACGTCGCCCGCAAGCTCGCCGACGCGGCGCTCGATCGCCATATGGATGTCCTCGTCGTCTGGATCAAACGGAAACGACCCATCGGCCAGCTCGCGTTCCACCTGCGCGAGCGCCTGCAGCAGCTCGTCGCGATCGGACTCGGAGATGATCCCCCGAGCTGCGAGCATCGTCACGTGGGCGCGCGACTGCTCGACGTCGTAAGGACCGAGCCGCCAATCGAACGAGATCGAGTCGTTGAGGCGGCGGAAGCCGGCGTCCGGCCGTTGCGAGAAGCGAGACATGCGGGCGCGGATGTTACGGGCGCCGGACACCCCCGGCTATTCGTCACGTGAGGCCACCCCGCGCGCGCTCAGGCGTCGCGCGCTGCAACGGCGAGCTGCGCGCTGCGGAGGAGGGGGCGAGCATCGGCGGACGGCGAGCGCTAAGCTCGCCTAGTCCCGAGCGATCGGGGCGGGCAGAGGCCTCAATCTTGATCAGGGGAGCCTCGATGGCGCTACGCTATACTTGCCAGTCCGCTCTCGTCCAACAGGACTAGGGTGTGCCCCTGAGAAGGAGATCCCTTCCGAAGAGGTGCGACGGTCTTTGAAAACTCAACAGCATGCGCACAACTCGACTGATTCCTCGGTCGAGATGTGTGTCCAGGTTCGACGCCGTCGCCCCTGTGCCCGTGATTCGGGTTCGGAGCGACGGTGCCAAGATTGACCCCGTCTTGCGCCCCGGAGCTCACCGTGTACTTCGAGTTCCCTCGGGTGGGCGCAAGGGCCTGATCCCACCAGGGACAGGCCCAGGGCTTTGTCCGCCTCCGCGCCGCGGCCGTTTGCCGTCCGCGCGGATCAGGGCGGGCGAATCTCCCTGACGACTCTTTGTGAGGTGTGCTGGCTGGCGTTCAGTCATGTCGGCGCACTGGGGAACGCCGTCAGGCGATTCCCACAAGCGAACGGCCGCGAGGCTGTTCGTCCTTCACGGAGAGTTTGATCCTGGCTCAGGACGAACGCTGGCGGCGTGCCTAACACATGCAAGTGGAGCGACGAACCGGGCTTCGGCCCGGGGCAAAGCCGCGAACGGGTGAGTAACACGTGGGTAACCTGCCCCGATGATTGGGACAACCCGAGGAAACTCGGGCTAATACCAAATGTGCCCTACGGCCTCAAGGCCGGTGGGGAAAGGAAGCTTCGGCCTCCGCATCGGGATGGGCCCGCGGCCCATTAGCTTGTTGGTGAGGTAATGGCTCACCAAGGCAACGATGGGTAGCTGGTCTGAGAGGACGATCAGCCACACTGGGACTGAGACACGGCCCAGACTCCTACGGGAGGCAGCAGTGGGGAATCTTGCGCAATGCGCGAAAGCGTGACGCAGCAACGC
>JBEKRJ010000642.1:0-3598 GCA_049518835.1 Solirubrobacteraceae bacterium | reverse complement strand
TCGCAGGTCTTGGAGTTTCCAGTCGCGTGTGCGTGCGTAGAGGGTGATCATTGTGGAGACGCAGGAGGCGAGCATCGCCGGTAGCAGTTCGTGGGGGGTGGGTGCGGTATCGCTGCCGCCGAGCTTTTCGGGCTCGTCGGTGGTGATGGTGTGGCGTCCGTTGACGTCGATCTCGTGGCGAAGCGCGCCGTCGGCCGGGCGCGCGGTGGCGGTCATGGTCATGGCGGGCCGTTCTGGTTGGGTTGCAGGATCGCTTCGAGCCCTTGGAGCTGGCGGCGGATGCCGCCGCACACGTGGTCGCAGAGCTCGAACACGCTGGGGTCGCTGATTGCGTAGCGGGTGTGGTTGCCGTCCTTGGTGCGGCTGACCATGCCGGCGGCGTGCAGGATGCCGAGGTGCTTTGAGACGTTCTGCTGCGAGGCGCCGAGTGCCTGCTGCAGCTCGCCGACGGTGGCGTCGCCTTCGCGTAGCTGGTCGAGCAGCCTGATCCGCATCGGCTCGCCGAGGACGCGGAACCGTTGCGCGACGAGGTCGATCAGCGGTTCGGGAAGCGGATGTGGCGCGGGAGGAAGGCTCATCCTCCACCCAACCATAGCACAAGCACGTAGTTGTTCAGTTGACGGCATTGCGGAGAGCTGCTAGTCTCTCGCCTCTACCACTTTACAGTTGTTCAGCCGTCAGCCGATGACGTTTGTGCGAGGAGCGCAAGCGCACTGCGCTAGCGCTCTGAAAGCCGAAGTATGGGCCCGAAAGATGACAAGAGTTCAACACCTCACAACCGACTCGTTCGCCGCGGCCGTCGCCGGGCCCGGCATCACCGTGATCGACTTCTGGGCTGCCTGGGGCGGGCCGTGTCGTGCGATGGCGCCGCAGTTCAAGCGCGCCGCGCAGCTGCGGCCCGGCTACCGCTTCGCGAAGGTCGACGTCGACGCCGAGCCCGCGCTTGCTGCCAGGTACGGGGTCCGGTCGATCCCGACGCTGATCGTGATCTGCGACGGTGAGCCGATCGCCGCCGAGGCCGGAGTGGTCGCGGCCGATCAACTCGTGGAGGCGCTCGACCGTATCGCCGCGGCACCCGCCCGGGCCGCCGCCGAGCAGGAGGCCGCGGCATGAACGACAACAGGAGATGGCCGCTGGAGCTGGTCCTGTTCGCGCTGGCCGCCACGATCACGCTCGCGTCCGCGGCGCTGGCGGCAACCGTCTCGACGTGGCTCTTGCTGCTGACGGCGTTCGTCGGCGCCAACCAATGGCTCTACGCGCTGGTCGGCGCGTGTCCGGCGTCAGTGGTCCCACGCCGCGCTTT
Organism: Solirubrobacteraceae bacterium; assembly: GCA_049518835.1. Classification (GTDB taxonomy): domain Bacteria; phylum Actinomycetota; class Thermoleophilia; order Solirubrobacterales; family Solirubrobacteraceae; genus Palsa-465. Next base: position 2,295 of record JBEKRJ010000642.1, on the reverse strand, counting down.
GCACCTGCGCTCTGCCATCTATGACAACGACAGCGCGGCAGCCCGCGCACAGGAGGTGAGGGCCTGATGGCCGTCTCCGAACAACAACGCGCCCGCGAACTCCAACGGCCGGTTGCGGAGCAGTACCCGCACGGGGTCAGCGTCGGACCGATCGGACGGCTTGGCCGCTACACCGCGACCCACTTCCGGGTGGTGCTCGTCGGCTGGCTCGTCGTCGCGATCGGGCTTGGCTTCTTTGCCCCCAGGGTGGAGACCGCGCTTTCGGGTGCCGGCTGGGAGACCACGGGATCGCAGTCGGTGCAGGCACGGCAGCTGATCGACAAGAACTTCCAGGGTCTGTCGAGCTACGCGCTGATGACGGTGATCTACTCGCCGACGCAGACGATCCATGACCCCGCCTTCAGGACCGCCGTAGCGAACGTCGAGAACACACTTCGCGCGGACAGCGCCGTACGAAGCGTCGTGCCGCCCTCCCCGGGCGTCTCGATCTCCCGTGACGGGCACACCGCGATCGTGCAAGCCGGGGCGGCGAAGAGCTCCAACGGGATGGTCAAGGCCGCCGACAGCCTGAAGGGCAAGCTCTCCTCCCTGTCAGCCGGCGGCGTGCAGGTCCACCTGACCGGCGCGTCGGGGATGTGGTCTGACTTCAATGCCGCGAACCGCTCAGCGATGTTGAAGTCCGAGGTGATCTCCTGGCCGGTGACGTTAGGGATCCTGCTGCTCGCGTTCGGGTCGCTGGTCGCGGCTGGGCTGCCGCTGATGCTGACGATGATCGGCCTCGCGTCGGCCGCCGGCATGCTGTACCTCGGGACGCTGATCGCGCCGATCTCGATCTGGGCGATGAACTTCGCGCTGATGTTCGCGCTCGCGCTCGGGATCGACTACGCGCTGTTCGTCGTGCACCGCTTCCGCGGCGCGTTCTTCGGCCACAAGCTGTCGGCGGTCGACGCGACCGCGGTCGCGATGGACACCGCTGGCAAGGCTGTCCTGTTCTCCGGGATCACGGTGCTGATCTCGCTGACCGCGGTGATGCTCGTGCCCAGCCCAGCGTTTCGCTCGATGAGCCTCGGGATCATGCTCGCGGTGATCTTCGTGCTCGCCGCGACACTCACGCTGCTGCCCGCCGTGCTCGCCAGGCTCGGCCCGAGGGTCGATAAGCTCGCGCTGCCGTGGGCGCACTCGGGCGAGCATCGCTCGGCGCGGTTCGCCGCGTGGGGCGAGCGGCTATGGCGCCAGCCGGTCCGTTGGGGCGTGGTCGCGCTGGCGATCCTCGTCGGGCTCGCGATCCCGGTCACGCAGTTGAAGACCTCGATGCCGTCGATCAAGGTCGTCCCGACCTCCGATGCATCCCGAATCGGCTACAACCAGGTCCAGGCGGCGTTCGGACCGGGGGCGACCGGACCGCTACAGATCGTCACGCCCGCCGCGCAGGCGACAGCGGCGGCGCAGATCGCGGGTCGCGATCCGGGCGTGGCCGCGATGATGCCAACGCAGACCAGCAACGGATATGCGCTGCTGACCGCGATCCCCAAGCAGGACCCATCCAACCCGGCCGTCGGGCAGACGATCGACCGGTTGCGCGCAGCGCTGCCGGCCGGGTCGCTGATCGGCGGCGCGGTGGCGGAGAACCACGACCTCCAGGCCGCCCTGTCGGCCAAGACCCCGCTCGTGATCGGGGTGGTGATGGCGCTCGGGTTCCTGCTGTTGCTGATCGCGCTGCAGGCGCCGCTGATCGCCGCGGTCGGCGTGCTGACCAACCTGCTGGCAACCGGCGCCGCGTTCGGCGTCGCGAAGTGGATCTTCCAGGACGGCGCGCTGCACTCGCTGCTGGGCTTCCAGCCCCAAGGGTTCCTCGACGCGTGGGGGCCGGTGTTCTTCTTCGCGATGATCTTCGCGATCTCGATGGACTACACCGTATTCCTGCTCTCAAGCGCCAAGGAGCACTGGGACCGGACTGGCGACCCGCGCGCGGCGATGATCGGCGGCCTCGCGCACTCCGGCCGCGTCATCTTCGCCGCCGGCGCCGTGATGGTCGCGGTGTTCCTCACCTTCGCGCTCTCCGGACCACTGCCACCCAAGGAGATGGGCGTGATCCTCGGCGTCGCCGTGCTGCTCGACGCCGCGCTGGTCCGGCTGCTGCTCGTCCCCGTGCTGCTACGCCTGATGGGCGCCTCAGCCTGGTACCTACCACGCTGGCTGCGCCGCATCCTCCCCAACGTCACCTTCGGCCACTCATGACAGCGTGGGATGCCAGAGCGGCTGGGATGGGCGAGCTGGAACGCCGCCCGACGCCGC
>JBEKRJ010000641.1:0-3606 GCA_049518835.1 Solirubrobacteraceae bacterium | reverse complement strand
TTGATCGTGCGGGCCGGGCTCGTGTCGGCCGGTTGGCAGTTGCGCGGTTGTCAGTTCGATCGTGAACGTGGTTCCGCTGCCGGGTTGGGAGTCGGCGTCGATCGTTCCTCCCATCACCTCGATCAGTCGCTTTGACAGCGCGAGGCCTAGGCCTGTGCCTTCGACTCCGGTGAGCTCGGCGCCGAGTCGCTCGAACGGCTCGAATAGGTGCTCGAGCTGGTCGGGCTGGATCCCGATCCCGTTGTCGGCGATCCGCGTGCGGACGCGCCCGCCGTCGGTGACCGCAAACGAGATCTCGACCCACCCGCCGGGCCGGTTGTACTTGATCGCGTTCGCGAGCAGGTTGAGCAGCACCTGCTTGAGGCGGTGCTGGTCGGCTCGTACGTGCAGATCGGGTGCCAGCCGGTCTGCTTGGCTGTGCAGCGCGACATCGTTCTGTTGCGCCAACGGGGTGACGAGCGCGAGCGCGTCGCGGACGGTGGCCGCGAGCGGGACCGGTTCGGGTGAGAACGCGAGCTTGCCGGACTCGATCCGCGCGAGGTCGAGCACTTCGTTGATCAGCTCGAGTAGATGTCGCCCGGCGGTCAGCACGAAGCCGACGTTTTCGCTCTGGCTGGGCGCGAGCTCGTCGAGCTGGAGCAGCTGGCTGAAGCCGATGATCGCGTTCAGCGGCGTGCGCAGCTCGTGGCTCATCCGTGCCAGGAACTCGCTCTTGGCGTGGTTGGCGTTCTGCGCCACTTCGGTCGCGTGCGCCAGCGCGGCGTGGTTATGCTCTAGCGCCTGCGCCATCGCGTTGAACGATTGCGTCAGCGCGGCCATCTCGCGCGGCCCGTCCGCGTCCGCGCGCGCGGACAGGTCCCCGCCCGCGATCCGATCAGCGGCCGCGCGCAGCCGCCGAAAGGGTCCCAGGACAGAGCGCGGAAGCAAAAACGCGAACAGCGCGATCACCGCGATCGAGCCCGCCAGCCCCGCGACCCCGAACACTTGCGCGACCGAGGCAGCGTGATCAGCCTCGCTGCTGAGAGTGTCCGCGAGCGCCTGCTCGTTAGCGACCAGACGCTTGAACTGCGCCCGCATTGCGTCGACCCGACGCTCACCTCCCGCGGTCGCGACAAGCGCGCGGGCGCGGGCGGGCGAGCGCCGCTCAGCGGCGATCACCGGCTCGGTCCAGTCGGTGACATACGCGGCCCCGGCGCTTTGGATCGCTCTCGCCAGACGGTACTGAGCGGGCTCGTCGCGGACCAGCGCGGCCAGCCGCGCGGCGCTGGCAGGGAACGCCTTGAGCGCGGTCAGCCAGGGCTGCAAGAAGCGCGGCTGGTCGGTGATCACGAATCCGCGCTCGCCGGTCTCGAGGTCGAGCAGCAGCTTCTCGGTCGCGTTCGCGCTCGCGATCACCGCTTCTGAGCGCGCGCGGCGATCCGACGCCGCGCGCAGCCTGTCCGTCGATGACAGCAATCCGACAAACGCGACCGTCACGACGATCGTCAGCCCGCCCGTCGCCGCAAGGATCATTGCCCGCAACGAACGCCGACCAGATCGCCACCGACCTCGCATCACTCACCCATTTGTGATCGCCGAACCAAACAACCCACCCGCTCCTGCGAATGATCATCAGAGCCGTCGCCGGCCGTCATCCGTAATCCGCCTCACCGGCGCCAGGGGCAGTCCCGCAGGACCCGTCCGCGATCACCACCGAAGGGCTCAGCATCGCGGCGGGGCCCGCCGGCGCCGGCTCGCTTGTGCGGCACCCATGGTCTTGGCGAACTCGCAGGCTCGGGCGATTACGGATTTTGTGTTCCGAGCTTTAGCGTTTGGACTGCGAAGTCGACATGTGTCGGCGTGACCCCATTTTTGCCCGGTCGATCGCGCCCCCCGGTCGGCGCCTCGACCAACGTTTCGGGTACGCCAGACAGCGGCGCAGCGGACAGCTCGTCAACGACGCCGACGCTGATCCCGTCGCTGTCGTCCTCTCGGCTGCGCGCTCTCTCGATCGTGTCCGTGGCACTGACGGCGGTCTTGTCGGGGCTGACGCTGCTGGGCTGGGAGCTCGATAGCGAGCTGCTCAAGCACTTGGTGCTGGGGCTGGCGCCGCTGCGGTTCAATGCGGCGCTCGCGTTTTTGCTCGCGAGCGTGGCGTCGGCCGTCTACGCGCAGTCCGCGCCCGCGTCGTTGCTGCGCCGGGCGGCGGGGACCGCGGCTGCGGGGGTGGTCGTGCTGGTGGGCCGGCTGGGCGCGCGCACGCGAGGTTGCCCTCGACGCTGGGAGGAGAGATGATCCACAGGGACACGGGTGGCATGTGATGAGGGCTCGCCAAGAGAAGAGAACGCGCTGTCGGTAGATGGGCCAGGCCGAGCTCCTGATCGCAGGGCTGCTCGTCGCGGTGGTGGGGCTCAGCTCGCTCGCCCGGCTGCTGGCGGTGCCGTATCCGATCGTGCTTGTGGTCGGGGGCGCGGTGCTCGGGTTCGTTCCGGGCATGCCGGAGGTGCGGCTTAACCCGAACGTGGTGCTGGTCGTGTTTCTGCCGCCGCTCGTCTACGGGGCGGCGTTCTTCGCGAACCTCGGCGACATCCGCGCGAACCTACGGACGGTGACGCTGAACTCGATCGGGCTGGTGCTGCTCACGGTGGTCGTCGTCGCCGCCGCGGCGCGCGCGCTCGTGGGGCTGCCGTGGGCGGCCGCGTTCGCGCTCGGGGCGATCGTCTCCCCAACCGACCCTTTGGCGGGCGCGAGCATCATGCGACGGCTCGAGTTCCCGCGGCGGCTGGTCAGCGCCGTCGAGGCGGAAGGACTTTTCAACGACGCGATCGCGCTGGTTTGCTACAAGGTCGCGGTCGCGGCCGTGCTCGGCGGAACGTTCTCGCTGTTGAGCGCGACGGGGCAGTTCATCGCCGGCGCGGTGGGCGGCGTCGCGATCGGCGTGGCGGTCGGCTGGGTCATCGCCGAGGTCAGGAGCCGGACGACCGACATCCAGACGAGCATCACGATCTCGCTGCTCAGCGGCTATGCGGCGTTCATCCCGGCGAACGCGCTCGGCGCCTCGGGCGTACTGGCCTCGGTCACGACCGGCATCTATATGGGGGTGCGGGGGCCGAGCATCATCAATGCGCGCACGCGGCTTCAGGGCTTCTTCGTCTGGGAGATGCTCGACTTCGTGATCAACGCCACCCTGTTCGTCCTGGTCGGGCTCCAGCTGCGAGCCGTCGTCAATCAGTTGGGCACATGGCCACCGGCAAGGCTGGCGGCCTACGCGATCGCGATCAGCGCGACCGCGATCGCTGTCCGGTTCGTGTGGCTGTTCACGGTTCCGTATGTGATCAGGGCGCTTGACCGGCGCCCGAGTCAGCGGGCGCGCCGGGTGGGGTGGCGGCCACGGCTGGCGATCGCGTGGTCGGGGATGCGAGGGTCGGTGTCGCTGGCCGCCGCGCTCGCGCTGCCACTGACCACTCACTCCGGCGAGCGGTTCCCCGACCGCAACATGATCATCTTCCTCACGTTCGCGGTGATCTTCGCGACGCTCGTCATACAGGGCCTGACGCTGCCCGCCCTGATCAGGCGACTCGGCGTGGCGCGCGACGGCAGCGAGGACGCGGAGGAGATCCGCGCGCG
>JBEKRJ010000640.1:0-3607 GCA_049518835.1 Solirubrobacteraceae bacterium | reverse complement strand
CATCTGCTGAGTGCCTCGAATCCAACAATCTTTCCGCTTTCTAATGAAACGATGGGCTGATAGTGAACTCGGAATTCGCCCAGTTCCAGTGCGCGGCGGCATCCCGCACCTCCGGCCCGTCGACCGTAGTCCGACCTGCAGCAGCCGATCGCCCTGCTCATGCGTCCCGCCGCCAGGCAGTGTGGGCTCGTCCCCGCGCTCGGAGCGTATGAGCCGCGTGAACTTGACCAGCGCGATGCGCCGGACGTCTGCGCACCGCGGCTGCGCGGTGATCAGGCCCCGACCGCCGAACTCGCGGTCGAAATCGTCACTCGCCGGGACGACATCGCGCACCGCCTTGCCCTGCTCGCAGTCGACTGCGTAGGCGAGGTGGTTGTCGTTGACCGCGAACGGCGCGCCGTCGACTGGTGTCGCCCTCGCTGGCGACGACTACCAGCGGATTGAGACGAGTCGCCTGATCGACCTCGGCGCCACAGATCTGGCTGAGACGATCGCCTGGTCCGCGTCCGGCGACGAATAGCCACCACCGACGAGCCGCAAGCCCGCTGTCGGCACACACCGGTGGGTGGACAGGAGTGGCGCGCGGCGCCGCTCAAAGCGCTTCCCGGCGACGACGTCGCCGACCTTTGTGCGATCGCGACGCCGTCGGCGAGGCAAGCCAGCCGCCGCCGGCGCGGCGAACAGCGCGCCCAGATCGAGCGCGTCGCTGGCTCGCAGACCGTTGCACGACCCGCCCCCGCATCCCCAACGAACAGGGCGCGGGTCAGCGCCCGAGCGCCTGCGGCGGGCAGATCTCGCGGATGATCGCGTCGCGGACGGCGCCGTCGGCCGGCCCGTGAACGTCGACGAGCACGTCGATCACCGGGCTGACCCAGCGCACCGATCCGCGACGTCCGCGTGACGAGATCGCATGCTGCGCCAGCGCCTCGAGCAGCTGAGCGCGATGCTCGCCGTCCAGGCCGAGGCTCGCGCTGCCGGCGGGAATCAACCGCCGCTCCGGGCGCCGGCGCGCCAGCAGGAACTCCGGCAGCATGCCGTCGCGCTCGCGCCAGCCGGTCACGACCAGCCGCTCGCGCCGGCGATGCTTGTGCTTGCGCCACGCCCCGCTGCGGCGCCCTTCGGCGTACCTGCTGTCGAGCCGCTTGGCGACGACACCCTCTAAACCGTGCTCAGCGGTCACGCACAAGAGCCGCTCGCCCTCGCCGACGAAGTGCCGCGGGGTGCTCCACGCCGGCCCCTCGAGCTCCAACTCGGCGAGTGTCTCCCGCCGACACTCATACCCCAGCCGTCGCACCGCAAAGCCGTCAACGTGAAGCAGGTCGAACAGCATCACCTTCACGGCCGGACCTCGTTGAACGGCGCAGCGTCGCTGCTGGCCGGCGCCCAGCCGGGACCGCAGCGCGCCGAAGTCCGGCTTGCCGTCGGCGCCGAAACAGACCAGCTCGCCATCCAGGACCGCCGTCCTTGTGCCGAGCGCGCCGGCGATCGCCAGCAGCTCGGGGAACTCGCCGGTGCAGTCGCGGCCCGGGCGCGACCGCACGCAAACCGTCCGCCCATCGAACCGCAGCTGCGCACGCGCGCCGTCCCACTTGACCTCCATCGCCCAGTCAGCCGTGGTCGGCGCAGGCCCCGCGCTCGCCAGCATCGGCTCGATGAACCGCGGAAGCTCCTCCTGAACGCAGTGCTGCATCCTGCCAGCTTAAGCGCCGTCGCCGCCCGCTTGGCCGGATGTCTCGGCGGTCCCCCCGTGTCGCGGACTGCTCGCGCAACCAAGCAAGCCGCCGGCGCTCACCGCTCCGCCTCCAGCGCCGCCGGCGTGTTGATCGCGACACTCGCCGGTTCGTCGGACCCCAGCCACCACCGCTGCCGGCGGCCGGTTGCCCGCTCGAACCATCGCGCCTTCGTGCCAACACCGCGCTCGACCAACACCAGCGCTGCCGCCGCGTCGCTCCGGTAGCGCTGGCACGTGTCGCAGCGCTCAACCCACGACCATCCCACGGGCGGCTGGTACCCGTCCGGGTCGGCCGGCCAGTGGATGCCGCTGCCGCCGCACGCGTCGCATCCGGCAGCAAGCTCGTTGTCCAACATGCGTCCTCCTCTCATCCGCCGCGGCGCGGGCTCGCTGCCCACGCCCGTCCTCTCACACCGTGCTTCTGCCGTCGCCGCGCCGCGGTCAGCTCGTGGGCTGATCCCGCGCAACGGGGACCCCGCCGGTACGACTGGTGAAGCCGTGGCCCGCCTGGTCGCCGCCGGGCCCCCGTCGCAGGTGCTCGATGAATTCTTCGGTCGAGAACACCTTGCCCTCCGCCTCGGCGATCCAGTCCTCCTCGGTGCAGGGATGGATCTCGGCCACCAACGGCCTACGGTTCGCGCAGGATGTCGTGCGAGCCGATCCGCCGCCAGATTACGTGCGGCTCGCCCGGTTTCTGCTCAGGGCCGTACTCGAATGTGGCGCGACCGTCCGGTGCCCACGTGATCTCGAACACGTCCCGCGTGCCCTGCACGCGCTTGATCCGCAGGGACGCGGGAAGCCGGCCCGCGTTCAGGCCAGCAACGAACGCGCGCACCATCGCGAGCGCCTGGCGCTGCTTGCGCGCGTCCAACGCCGCGAACTCGCGGCGAAACCGCGCAGTCCGCTCGTAGGTCGGCATCGACCTACTCGTCGAGCGGCTTCAGATCGCGCTCGAGCGCGGCGATGAACGCCTCGCCGGACTCAAAGCGCTCGGTGCGCCCCGCCGCGATCTCCTCGTCGATCTCGTCCGAGACGGTCCGGCGGCGCAGCACCACCTCGCCGTCCGTCGTCTCGATCACGACCTCATCCCCCTCGCGGATCCCCGCGTCGGTGATCGCACGTGCTGGGATCTCGATGTCGCGTCCGTCGAACGTCACCGTCGTCATCTTCGAAGCCTCCATCAGTAGGCATTGTCTCACCCAACGAACGCCGCACGGGCAGCCCGCAAGGACCCGGCGACGCGGGGTGGCACCCGAACTTGCTCGATCGGCGCCGGCTAAGCGTTTCCCCCCCGGTCCCCCCGAACTACGGTAATGCGGTCCCGCGACCGCTCTAGTCCCTGGACGACGTTCGGATTCGGCTCGGGATAATCGTGATCGTGACCCGCTCGTCGCCCGGAGAGTCGAATGCCTTGCCGTCGGGGAAGCCGTGCTTGACGGCGATCCGGTCGCGCATCGCGCCATCTCGATCGTCGTGCAGCTCCGCCGTGCCGCGGATCTCGATGTAGCGCAGCGGGTGGGCCGGATCGAACACGGTCAGCGCCATCCGCGGGTCGCGTCTCAGGTTGCGAGCCTTCTGGCGGGCCTTCACCGTGCTCACGTGCACGCGCACACCATCAAACCAAAACCACACCGGCGAGCCCTGCAGACTGCCGTCAGGCATCAATGTGCTGAGCACAGCCGTATTCGGCCCGGCCAGCAGATCGTGAAAGTCCGACGGTGTTTCAACGATCTCGGATGCCACGGACCGACAGCCTACCGTTGCCAGCCGAACCCGCGGCTCCGCCGATTACGCACCCAAAGCGTCCAACCAAGCCGGCAAACCGGGAGTGATCCGTCTGCCCGCTCACCTCCGCTCAGCACAGCCAGACGGGTG
>JBEKRJ010000639.1:0-3610 GCA_049518835.1 Solirubrobacteraceae bacterium | reverse complement strand
GGCCGCCTCGAACAGCCCCCGCAGCAGCCCCAGCTCCCGTTGCAGCCTCCCATCCACCGGCGTGGGGTCGCTCACGCATTCCTCCGATCCCGTCGGCGATCGCAGCCGTCCGCCGGCGCGTGATCTGCGGGCGACGGCTCGGCAGCGCTACGGGTTTCGACAGCCGTATGATCGCGTTCGCGAACGTTGGGGAATGGTGACCGCTGCGTGGGCATTGCGATCCAGGTCCCCGCTACCGGCTTACGGTCGCCTGAGCGACGGCACGTGCGTGGCAGGCTATGAGCGCCGCGCTGAAACGCCGTCCATCTGCCGATGCGGCCGTGGGGAGGTGTTGCTCGGCGAGCGCGAGGCGGTCGGCGAGCCCCCCGCACGCCTGGGCGTAGACCGCTACCGCCGCGTCAAGCGTGTCCCCGAGCGCCGCGATCCATCCCACCGCGAGGTCATACTCGCCGCTCGCCAAGAACGCGCCCGCGCCAGCATCGCCGCGACCGCTAGCAAGCACCAGGCAACAGTCGATCGCGTCCGCGGCGCCCCGCGCCAGGAGCGCGAACGCGTCCCCGGCTGCGGGGAGATCGGCAAACCCCAATGCACCGGCGTTGATTGTGTCGGCGATCGACCGGACGCGACCCGCGATCCGCTCGACGAGGCTCGCGGTAGCAGCCGCTTGCCCGTATACGCAATTGCGATCAGGAGCACTCATCGGCGCTAGGACCCATCGTTTGGTCTGGCATCAGCTTGCTCGTGATTGATAAGTGGACGGGGACGCGCTCGCTCGCCGGTGCACTAGCCAGCGGCGCCCCCAGACGTTCCGGGGTGCTCGGTGTTAGGTGCTGAGCTTGAACTGGGCCATCAGCCGGTTCAGCTGCTCGGCATTACCGGAGAGCTCCTGCGCGGAGGCCGCGATCTGCTGCGCCGACGCCGACGTCTCCTCGGTCGAGGCAGACACCTGCTCGGTCGACGCGGAGGACTCCTCCGCCACCGAGGCAACCTCGCCGATGCTCTCCTGCATGCTCTGCGCGCTCGCAGCGATCTGCTCAGAGACCGCGGCGATCTGCTCAATCCGCCCGGTCATGTCATCGACCGAGGAGCCGATCTGCAAGAACGCCTCCCGCGTCTGCTCAACCACCGACGCGCCCTCCTGGGTGCGCCTCGCGCCGTCCTCGACGACCTCTACTGCATGGCTGGTCTCGGTCTGGATCGCGGCGATCAAACCGGAGATCTCCAGCGCCGCGTGCCGGGAGTCCTCGGCGAGCTTTCTGACCTCCTCGGCCACGACCGCGAACCCACGCCCCTGCTCACCAGCCCTCGCCGCCTCGATCGCCGCGTTGAGCGCCAGCAGGTTGGTCTGCTCGGCGATCCCCGTGATCGTCGCCACGATCACGCCGACTTGCTCAGACTTGCCCGCCAGCACCCCGATCGCGTCCGACACCGCCTGCGAGGAATCACGGACCGCGCCCATCGCCGCGGTCGCCTGCTCGGCCGCCCCGACGCCCCGGTGAGCGACCGCGCGCGCCTCGTGTGCGACCTCCGCGGTCTGCAGCGCGCTGTGCGCCGCCTCACTGACCGCCCGGCTAACCTCCTCGGCCGCGCGCTTTGCCTGCTTGACGGCATGCACCTGGCGCTCGGCGCCCGCCGCGATCGCGCCGACCGCGGTGGCGATCTCACCCGTCGCCCGGCCCGACTGCTCAGACGTCATCGCCATCTCCTGCGACGACGCCGACACCTGCCCAGCCGAACCCGACACCTGCCCGACCAGATCGTTCAAATTCGCCCGCGTCTGGTTATACGCCTCGATCCCAGCCGCGAACCGCTCCCGCACGCCGTTGACCGCGGCCGCGACCTGCCCGATCTCATCCCTGGACGGGTTCTCGATCTCCTCGGTCACGGCCTCGACAGCGACGGTCAGATCACCCTCCGCCAGCGCCTCGATCCCCGCCTCCAGATTCGTCGCGCAATAATCGCGCAGCGAACGCAACCGGACCAAGACCACGTCCACGCCGCGCTTGATCGAGCTCGACACCAAGAACGCAACCACTGCAGCGGCGAACAGCGCGACGACCGTGATTATCAGCATCAGCGTCTGAGCGCTTGACCGTGACGAGGCGCTAGCCGAGTCCGCCTCTCGGCTAACGAGCTTCGCGAAGGCATCCAGCCGCAGCGACAGCGCGTCCGACGCCGAATTCGCGGAGCCGTCGACGAGCTCGATGGCGCCCTTGACATCGCCCCGCTTCACGGCCGCTATCACCTGGTTATCGAACGGAGTCCAGTTAGCGAACGCCGCGTCGACGGTCTGTAGTTCGGCGCGATCCGCTGCGGATCGCGCGGCCGACCGGACGCTTGCGAGCGCTTGAGCGAACGCCGCCACGTCCTGGCGATGCATGACCAGGACCTTGTCGCCGTCTGCCACGTTCTGAACCTCCGAGACGTGCATGTTGTAGGCCGCGGCTGACGCGCTTTCCGCCGCAACTCCAGCTGCGTATCCCGTGCGAACACGGCTCGCTACCGAGCCGATGCTTGCCCAACCAATCACGACCACGACCACGAACAGCACGATCACGACAGTGAAGCTGCCAAACAGTTTCGCTCGCACCGACAAGTCTCTAAGGAACTGCACCTCGATCCCTTCTTCCACGGTGGAATGAACGTCTCTCGTCCAACCTCGACGGCGATGACCTACGGATGCCGGCTGGCTGTCGGCTAGCCAACCGCCGGCTTTCGACTAATATCGCCCCGGTGCGGCTCTGGCTTTAGCGATCGCCGTGAGCTACTCGGTCGCGAAGAACCTTCCGAGCGTAACTCCCATGGTCACAGCCCCCGCAAACGCGGGCGTCCCCGCCTTACCTGTGGGACGGGCTTTCAGCGTCGACGAGGACCGAGCGCATCACCTTGGCACATTCGGATGGGCGCCCGATCTCGCCTGGGACCAATCCCCGCCGTCAATCTCAACCTACCCAAGATCGACGGCCTCGAAGTACTCAAACGGCTCCGCGCACAGCCACCCAAGATCCTCGCGCCGATCGTCGTCCTGACCGGCTCCAACGAGGAGAGCGACCGGCTACGCAGCTACACCGACGGAGCCGACGCCTACGTCCGAAAAACCGTCGAAGGAGAGAGTCCGTGTCCAAGGGAATTCTCGTGATCATCGGCGCGACCAACGACGGTCTTCAGTCAGAGAGGGATGATGCTGGGAAACCCTGATCGACCCTTCGGGCGAACCGCTGATCAGCATTCGTTCGCGCTGGCCGATCAACCGGTTGAAATCGTCTTTCAACCGTGGAGAACCCGTGTCCGTGTCATTTTTGCGCCGTAGAGCCGATGCGTCCGGCGCCGCGAGCCGTGTCGAGGATCATCGTGATGAGGTTCGCGAGCAGCTGAAGCAGCGTTTGCACAGCCTCGATAGCAAGTGCCTTGAGGGGCTGGTGAAGGGGCTGCACGCGGCCAGCGAGGGTGATTTCACGGTCGAGGTCGTCCCGGTCACCAAGCCGATTGACCTGACGTCGAGCGATCCCGAGACGGCCGAGCTGGCGCGGGTGTTCAACTCGATGCTGGGCAAGGCGCAGGCCGCGCTGGAGGGCTATAACGCGCTGTGCGCGCAGCTTCGCGCGGCGTT
>JBEKRJ010000638.1:0-3612 GCA_049518835.1 Solirubrobacteraceae bacterium | reverse complement strand
GAACGCCGCGCCCAGCGACCCGACCGTGAACACGCCGAAGCCCGCCAGGAACAGCCGTTTGCGGCCAAGGCGGTCGGCGAGGCTGCCGGTGACCAGCAGCAGGCCGCCGAACGCCATCGCATACGCGTCGACGATCACTGCGGGCCCTTAGTAGTGCTCCGTTAGGTCATGGTGGTGCGTGGATTGGATGATCGGGCGCCAGCTCTCTGCGGCACCGGGAGGCAGTCCGGTGCCAGCATGCGCTCGATCCTCCAGCGGATCTTCGCGAGCCGCAAGAGGTTCTCGAGCCAATGCCACCGCGTGCCGGCCGGGACGCCCTCGCGCGCTTGGAGGCTGGAACAACGTTACAGCCGATGATTCGACTCTCTGGGGCGTAACGTTGTGGTCGCCTGCGAGCCACAACGTTACGTGCGCGGGCGCGACCTTGCTGCCACGTCACGTTTGGCGAGCACACAGCAGCGCTGATCTCGCGCTTAACCGACGCGAACATCTCCGCGCCGAGTCGGCCATCCGCTTGCGCCGCCCGTGCATGCTCCCGCTCACACAGATCAGCGACGGCGCCCGTCATGATCCGCTTCGGCGACGGCGTGTAGTCGTCAGAGTTCGAAGAGCCCTAAGCGAGCTCCTTCAGCGAAGCAGTGCTAGGACCCGCTCCGCGGGTCCTTAGATTAGATCAGTAGCCCTGCGAGCCGAGGCTGACGCCGCTGCCGGGCCCGCCCTTGCTCTTCTTCTTGCCTGAGCTCGAGCCGCTGCCGGTTGACGGCGCGGGAGCGGGGGTCGCCGGCTTCGGCGCCGCCGTCTGAGGCACCGGCGCCGCCGACGTGGCGCGCGGGACGACGCTCGCCGGGGGCACGACGGTCGTCGGCGTGGGGGTGGGGGCGGTGGCGCTCGCCATGGGGGCGGTCGCCGTCGCGGGATGGACCGTCGAGGCGGGAACAGGCTTGGACGCGCGAGCGGCCGGCGTGGCGTGGCGCACGACCCGCTTGGGACGGGGGGCCGCGGCTTTGCGAATAGTCGCGGCCTTGGTCGTCGCTTGGGTGTGGGTTGCGGAGGTCGTCGCGGGCGGCGAGCTCGCCTGGGTGGCGGCTTTGCCGCCGCAGCCAGCAAGCGCCAGAGCACCCGCCACGATGAGCAGCCGAGGGGACTTCACCGGCTGCGGAGAATGTCGTGGGACCTCGTGATTGGGCTGATGCTACCGCGAGTGGGTGCAGTCTCGTCGCCCCGCGGGCAGATGGCATGTAGCCTCCAGCGCGGTTGTTGTGAGATACGGGCCGGCGCCGGGGCCCGGAACGCGAACGGGATCTTGGCTGATGCACGAGCGTGATGAGGTCGTTGGACGACCTGTGGATATAGGCGTCGCGGACGCCGGCGGTCGCGCTGCGACAGCGGGCGATCGGGTCGCGGACGGCGGATCGCGTGCCGGGGGCGGCGCGGCGGGCGGAGGCGCGGCGGGGGGATCGCGCCCCGGTGGCGGCGCCGCGGGCGGATCGCCAGCGGCGCCCGGAGGTCCGGGGCCGCGGCTGGGATTGCTGCTGACCGTCTGCTGCGTGGCCCAGTTCATGGTGATCCTCGACCTGAGCATCGTCAACGTCGCGCTGCCGTCGATCCAGTCCAGCCTGGGCTTCTCGTCGGCCGATCTGCAGTGGGTCGTCGATGCATATGCGATTGCGTTCGCCGGCTTCCTGATGCTCGGCGGTCGCGCGGTGGACCAGTTGGGTCAGCGGCGGGTGTTCGTCGTCGCGCTGACCGCGTTCGCGCTGACGTCGCTGGCCGGCGGCGCGTCGGTCGACCGGGAGATGCTCGTCGTCGCCCGTGCCGTGCAGGGGCTCAGCTGCGCATTCATGGCGGCATCGTCGCTGGCGATCATCACGTCGTCGTTTCCGCCCGGGCCCCAGCTCCATCGTGCAATCGGCCTGTGGGCGGCGATGAACGGCGCCGGCGGCGCTGCCGGGACGCTGTTTGGCGGCATCATCACCCAGGAGCTCAGCTGGCGCTGGGTGCTGCTGATCAACCCGCCGATCGGGATCGCCGCGGCGGTCGTCGCCTGGCGTGTGGTAAGCGACCGGCGCCGGGCGCGCGAAGGCGCGGGCTTCGACCTGTCCGGCGCGGTGACGCTGACAATCGGTCAGATGGTGGTCGTGTACGGCATCGTGCAGGCCGGCATCCACGGCTGGGGCACCGTTGCCGCGCTCGGTCCGATCATCGGCGGGCTCGTGCTGCTGGCACTGTTCGGCGTGATCGAAGCGCGCCTCGCATCCGCCCCGCTGGTGCCGTTCCGCGAGATCACCCGGCCGCTCGCGACGGCGAACGCGATCGTGCTGCTGTTCAGCGCGGCGCTGTTTCCGATGTGGTACCTGAACTCGCTGTATCTGCAACAGGTGCTGGGCCTGTCGCCGCTGAAGACGGGGCTGACGATGTTGCCGATGGCGATCACGATCATGATCGTGGCGCGCAACGCGGGCAAGCTCGTGAGCCGCTTCGGCGTGCGCTCGGTGCTCGCCGGCGGGTTGACGATGATGACCGTCGCGATGCTCCTGTACTCGAAGATCGCGGCCAGCGGCAGCGCGATCGACTACATCTTGATCCCGGGCTTGCTGATGGCGGCGGGGATCGGGATGTCGATCGTCCCGTCGACGATCGCGGCGACGCAGGGCGCCAAGCAGGGGCAGGCCGGTCTCGCGTCGGGGCTCGTCAACACCTCCCGTCAGGCCGGCGGCGGGCTCGGGATCGCGGTCCTGATCACGCTCGCGACCGCGCGCACGAGCCACCTGATCGGCGCCGGCCACCCCGTGCCGCAGGCGCTGACGGATGGGTTTCGGCTCGGCTACCTGATCGGCGCCGGGCTCGTGGCCGTCGCGGGGCTGGTGACGCTGCTGGCGGTCCCCCGGCCCGCAGCGGCGGCCGGCTCGATCATGCGGCGGTTCCCGATCGCGCTCGGCGTCGCTGTGACCGCGGGCGCCTTCATCGCGCTGGACTTCGCCGTCGGCGGCTCGCGCGGCGCCCCGATCGGGACCTACACCACCAAGGGCGCGTACACGTTCGTGTCCGCGCCCGGGCTTCACCCGCCAAAGGTTCGCGCGGCCGAGGCGCCGGCGACCGACAGGCTCGCCCCCGGTTACATCCTCGTCGCGGCGACCTACAACCTGATCACGCATCCGATGGCCGGCCAGAGCGGGCCGCTGATGCTCGACAACCGCCTGTCGCCGGTGTGGTTTCGCCCCGCGCCGGTGAACGTCCTGGCCTCCAACCTCAGCCTGCAAACGTTCGAGGGCAAGCCGGCGCTCGCCTGGTGGCAGGGGACGATCACGAACGCCGGTGCCACCGAGACCGGGGAGGACATCGTCGTCAACCAGCATTACCAGACGGTCGCGACGCTGAACGGCGCCGACGGCTGGATCCTGACGCTGCACGCACTCGTGATCGACGGACACGACGCGTGGGTGACGGCGAACAAGGACATGCCGATGAACCTGTCCAAGTACGGCGGTGCGTACAACGGGACGCTGACCGACTCGGCGGTGCAGGAATACGACTTGCGGACCGGCAAGCTGCTGCGAAGCTGGGATGCGCTGGATCACATCCCGCTCAGCGACTCCTACGCGTCGCTGCCGA
>JBEKRJ010000637.1:0-3626 GCA_049518835.1 Solirubrobacteraceae bacterium | reverse complement strand
CGGGCGCGGCTTCGACGTCGTCGCCAAGGAGGTCGGTGATCTGGCCGAGCGCACGGCCCAGTCGACCAAGGACATCAGCGCCACGGTCAGCTCGACGCGCAACGACGCTCAGACAGCCACCGCGGCCGTGCAGCAGATGGCGACGGTCGTCGATGCGATCGACACCTCCCAGCGCGCGATTCTGCAGGTCGTCGAGGAGCTGCACGCGAACACCGCCGGCGGAGCGAGCACGGGCCGGTAGGGCACGCGATCGCCGGGCGCACCGGCTGCTCTTCGTCCCCCCGCGGCGGGCAGGTCGGGTGCTTGGATACAGGCTGATGCTGCGGGTGATGACGTGGAATGTGAAGCACTCGACGCCCACGGGCGACATCGTCGAGACGGTACAGGCGCTGATTCGCGGGCACGGGCTCGACGTGGTCTGCCTTCAGGAGCTGGCGCCCTTGTCTGTGGTCCCGCCGCGCTGCAGCGCACGGCGGGCGCTGGCGTTTGCGACGCGCTGGAACTTGGCATTCGCCTGCCATCCGCACTTGTTTCCGGGCTGGATCGAAGGCGTGGCCGTGCTCAGCCGCCTGCCGATCGTCGCGCGCCGGCGAACGCTGCTCAGCTCGCGTCGAAGCTATCTGCAGGTCGCGATCCGGCACGAGGCGCTGTCCGCCGTGAGCATCGGGGCGATCCACCTCTCGACTCCGGATCGCCGGGCGCGGGAGCTGCGCACCGCGCTGGCGCGCTCGTCATGCGAGCGGTGCGTGATGGCCGGGGACTTCAACCTCCGTCTCGGGGATCGGGCAATGGACGCGGCGACCGAGCGCTACCAGCCCGACGGGATACCTGGCGTCGACCATGTGCTGATCAGCCACGACCTGCGGTTCGTCGATCGGGGTCGGGTCCGCGCCGCCGCGTCGGATCACGATCCGGTGATCGCAACCGTCGCCGCGGCTTAATCGCCTCGACGCTCGCGTCGGCGTCCACCATCATCTACCGGCTCCAACGACGATATAGCTGAGCACTCATAGCGCCCAGATCGGCCGCGGCGTAGCCCAGATCGGATGCGCGAAACTGCGGCTGGTGGACAACCGCCAGCTCGCCGACCGCCTCGACACGTTCGCGCTCCTGCTCGAGCTCGCCGACGCGAATCCGTACACGGCGCGCGCTTACCGGCGCGCCGCCGAGACGATCAGGGGTGCAGCGATACCGGTCGCCGAGCTTGTGCAGGCCGGCCGGGCGCGGGAGCTGCGGGGGATCGGACAGGGGATCGAGGCGCGGCTGCGCGAGCTGGTGACGACGGGGGAGATCGAAGAGCTCACCGCGCTGGAGCGCGAGCTGGCGCCCGATCTCGTGGGTCTGGGCCGATATCTCGGGCTCGGCGCAAAGCGCTCGATCGAGCTTGCGCGCTCGCTCCAGGTCCGCACGGCTGACGAGCTTCGCGCTGCGGCGGCGGCAGGGCGGCTGGGGGCGGTGCCGGGAATCGGTCCCAAGACCGAGGCGCGGATCCTCGAGGCGCTCGCCCGCGAGAGCGCTCCCGAGCCGCGGCGGGGGATGGTCTTGAGCCGCGCCTGGGAGCTCGTCAGCGCCGTCGCGGTCGCGCTCGACGGCGAGCCTGCGGGCGACGTACGCCGGTGGCGCGACTCGTGCGAGTCGCTCGCGGTCGTCTGCGCGGCCACCGATCCCGAGCCGATGATCGCCCGCTTCGCGGCGCTGGCGCGGATCGTCGCGCTCGTGGCGCGCGATGGGCGGCGAGCCGTGGGGGTGACGGTCGAGGGCGTGCCGCTGGAGCTGGTCATTGCGCACCCGGAACGATTCGGGAGCGAGTTGCTGCGAGCGACCGGATCGCCCGCCTACGTCGTGGCGCTGGAGCCGCTCCCGGATGCGCCCGACGAGCGCGCCGTGTACCACGCGCTCGGGTTACCGTGGTGCCCGCCGGAGCTGCGCGAGCGGCCGCTGCGCGGGGAGCCGCCGCCGCTCGTCGAGCCGGATCAGATCCGCGGCGACCTGCACTGCCACACGACCTGGTCAGACGGCCGTGCAGCAGTCGAGGAGATGGCCCGGGCGGCACAGGCGCTCGGCTACGAGTATCTCGCGATCTGCGACCATACGCCGGCCGTCGGCGCGGTGCGCGGGCTGACGCCTGACGACGTCCGCCGACAAGGGGAAGAGATCGCCGCAGCCAACCAGCGGCTGGCACCGTTCAGGGTGCTGCGCGGGATCGAGTGCGACATCCTCCACGACGGCCGGCTCGACCTTCCCGACGCGGTCCTCGCCGAGCTCGAGTGGGTCCAGGCAAGCGTGCACGGCGGGCAGCGGATGCCGCGAGCAGAGATGACCAAGCGCGTCGAGGAGGCGCTGCGCAATCCGCACGTGCGGTGCCTCAGCCACCCGACGGGCCGGTACATCAATCGGCGGTCCGAAAATGCGCTCGACCTCGAGCGCGCGTTCGAGGTCGCCCTCGAGGAGCGAGTGGCGGTCGAGGTCAACGGCCTGCCAGACCGGCTCGACCTGTCCGGCGAGCACGTCTGCGAGGCGCTGCAGGCCGGGGTCAAGGTCGTGTGCAGCACCGACGCGCACTCGGTCCGCGGGCTCGAGAACATGGCGCTCGCAGTCGCGACCGCGCGGCGGGGCTGGGCAACTGCCACCGACGTCCTCAACACCGTACCGCTGGACGCACTGCTGCGCGCTCGCCGCGCTGTTCGCTGAACACGCAACGCAAGCGTCGGTCCGCTCGGATAACAACTCCTTTACACGCCTGCCGGGCACGCGTGAGAGGCTGCCGCCGATGCTGATCCTCGTGCTCGTGGTCGTGACGGCCATCTGCTTTGACTTCACGAACGGGTTTCACGACACGGCGAATGCGGTGGCGACCGCAATCGCGACGGGCGCGCTCAAGCCGCGGACCGCCGTGATGATGTCGGCGGCGTTGAATCTCCTCGGGGCGTTCATCTCGATCAAGGTCGCGGCGACGATCGCGAAGGGGATCGTGAACCCAAAGGTGTTGAGCGGGGGGACCGGCTTGACGTTGGTGTTCGCCGCCCTGATCGGGGCCGTGCTGTGGAATTTGGTGACATGGTATTTCACGCTCCCTTCGAGCTCGAGTCATGCCTTGATCGGGGGCGTGATCGGCGCGACTTTGGTGGCGTCGGGCTCAGGGGCGATCAACTTTCACGGCTTGAGTCAGACGGTGCTCGCGCCGGCCCTGCTGTCGCCGATCATCTGCTTGGTGGTTGCGGCGACGGGGACGTTCTGCGCCTATCGGTTGATCAGGCTGTTAGGAGAGCGCGAGGCGCGGCGCGGCTATCGGCTCGGGCAGGTGGGGTCCGCCGCGTTGGTGTCACTGGCGCATGGGACCAACGACGCGCAGAAGACGATGGGCGTGATCTCGCTGGCACTGATCGCGCATGGGGACATCAGCGCCAACCACTTCTATGTGCCGATTTGGGTGAAGCTGTCGTGTGCGTGCGCAATCGCGTTGGGGACCGCGATCGGGGGATGGCGGATCATCAACACGATGGGCAACCGGCTTACTGACGTGGAGTCGCCCCAGGGCTTTGCGGCGGAGTCGTCGAGCGCGGCGGTGATCTTGGCGTCTTCGTATTACGGCTATCCGCTGTCGACGACGCATGTCGTGTCGGGTG
>JBEKRJ010000636.1:0-3627 GCA_049518835.1 Solirubrobacteraceae bacterium | reverse complement strand
CTCGACGACTTCGGCACCGGCTACTCGTCGCTTGGCACCCTCCAGCGCTTCCCGCTAGACCTCCTCAAGCTCGACCGCACCCTGATCACCTCACTCGACGAGCCCAAGGGAGTCGCCGTCGTCCGCGCCGCCGTCGAGCTCGGCAAGGCGCTCGGGGTCGACTTGATCGCCGAAGGGATCGAAACCCCAACACAGCTCGCGACGCTACGCAAGCTCAAATGCCCGCTCGGACAAGGCTACCTATTCGCACGGCCCTTACCCGTCGCACAGGCCCAACACCTGATCAACCGGCCCGACCAGCCCGCCACCGCGGGTCCTCGCCGAGCCGACCTCGTGACCGACCGGCTACCGGCGGCGTTCGGCGATGCGCTGCGGGCTGGTGACCCTCACGCAGCAGCGGGCGTCGTGGACGATGCGCTGGGCTCAGGCTTGTCGTCGGTCGAGATCCAGTCGCGGGTGATCGCCCCAGCGATGTGGGGGATCGGCGAGCTGTGGCAGCTCGGGCAGCTGACGATCGCCGACGAGCACCTCGCCACGGCAGTCAGCCACCACGTCCTCGCGCGCCTCTACCCCGGATTGCTCGCCCACGCGCGGCGTCGTAGCGACACGGTGCTGGTCGCGGCGGTGCACGGCGAGCATCACGTGCTCGGATTGCGGATGGTCGCAGACGTGTTCGAGGGAGCCGGATATGACGTGCGCTTCCTCGGCGCCGACGTGCCCGAGAGCTCGCTTACAGCGTGGGTGTCTCAGCATCACCCCACGATCGTCGCGCTCGGCGCCACGATGCCATTGAATGCCGCCACACTCGCCAGACAGCTGCAGGCGCTACGCGACCACGACCCCGAGCTGGTGCTGATCATCGGCGGCCAAGGGGTGCCTGCAGTGCTACGAGAGTCCGCGGGCGTGCTGTATGTCGCCGACACCGAGCAACTCGCCGAACTGGCCAACAGCGGACTCAACATTCAGCCTGGTGGCGAGCTGCCCCGCTCCACTGCCCGCGGCGGCGTCCACTTCAATCAATCCGCCACCACGGCCAGCGACGCCACCGAGGGGCTGGCGGCACGCTTGGCGCAGACCACCGCAGCGACGGCCGACGTGGCGCGAAGCCATGCGCGTCGCGCGTTCGCGCTCGAGCAGCTCGCGTCAAGCGACCCGTTGACCGAGCTGTGCAACCGCCGCGCGTTCGATGACCGCCACCAAGCACTGATCGACACGCAAGGGTCGCGCCCGCCGACGATCCTGATGATCGACATCGACCGCTTCAAGGCGATCAACGACGACTACGGCCACCACGCCGGCGATCGCGCGCTGACCCGCGTCACGGCGCACATCACCCAAGCGTTACGCCCAGTCGATTTCGTCGCCCGCTACGGCGCTGACGAATTCGTCGTGCTGCTCCCAGACACGCCACCCGCCGAGGCCGCCGAGATCGCCGAGCGGATCCGCAGCCAAGTCGAACACGACCCCGCCGAACCAAAGCTCACAGTCAGCATCGGGATCACCGTCCCCGACCACGCCGACCGCCGCCGCGCGACGCTCGACGTCGACCGCGCACTGTACGACGCCAAGCAGCACGGCCGCAACCAGATCGTGTTTGCCAGCTAAACCGAGGAGCATCACGGCATGTACATCTCGACGTCACGCCTGCGCGTCCCACAAGCGCATGTCAGCGAACTGCTCGAGGCGTTCGCCAACCGCGCTGGCCTGGTCGACAGCGCCGAGGGATTCATCGACCTCGAGGTATGGCACGTCGATCGCGACCTAGGCGAAGCGATCATGGTCAGCCGCTGGAGCAGCCGCGACGCGTTCAACGCCTACATGAAAAGCGCCGCGCACCAAACCCCCACGCACCCGTCAGCCCAACGCTGAAGTCCGCGATCCAGCTGCAACGCCTCGACCATCTGCACACCTACCACGTCGGCGCGACGTAAACCGCAACAACGCTCCACCGGTGAGCCTAGTTTGCGTCTGAGCTTGCGATAGAACCAGGCCTGTTTTTCACACCAATTCTCGGAGGCTGTACCGGCGCTGACGACACTAGCGGCCCGCGACGTTGGCCCACCCGGCTACCGTGCCGTGACCGCCGCCCGCGGACGTAGGAACGCGGTCAGACGCGATCATATGACACTATCCGCTGAGCAGCCGCCGCGACTGCCCTTCAGCCACCGCCAGCTCGCCCGCCATCCACGCCAACGCTAGGATCAGCCATTTGGCGATCCCCATCGGCTCGACTTCGGTGCCGGCTTCCAACGCGGCAAGGTAGGCGCCGAGCGCGAGCGTCAGCCACGACGCGACGGCATACTGCGGGCCATTGCGCTCATCGCGGATCTCCGTCCACGACTCGACGGCTTCCTCGGCCGCGCTGCGGGTCACCCATTGGCGGTCGGCGAGCTTCGGCTCGCTCGTTTGCGCGGCAAGCGCCTCAAGGGCTCCGATCGCAGACAGCGCGGCTGAGCTTCGTGAAGTGGGCATGCTCGA
The DNA here is from genome assembly GCA_049518835.1 of Solirubrobacteraceae bacterium. Classification (GTDB taxonomy): domain Bacteria; phylum Actinomycetota; class Thermoleophilia; order Solirubrobacterales; family Solirubrobacteraceae; genus Palsa-465. The sequence continues at coordinate 1,149 of JBEKRJ010000636.1, read as the reverse complement.
TGCGATGCTGGGGTCTCTCGGGGCGCCGCGCGATCGTCTCGCGATCGGCCAGAGCCGTCGCGCCAGAACTGATCGCCTCGGTAAGCCATTCACCAACGGTGACATCCGGGTGGCCATGGATCACGTAGTCACCTTGAAACGGCGCCGACGACAGCGGGTAATCCCCCGCCCGAGCGCGCTCACGCTCGCCGTAGAACGCATCAAGGACCACGATCGCGCGCTGCAGTCTCGCTTCGAACAACGCTGCGTCATCGCCGGGGCCCACAGTGCGTACCCTACTGCCTCGGGCGCAGTTCGACCGCTGCACGGCCGGTCAGACAAGCAAAACGGCGTAGAGACCTTCTGGCCCCACACCTTGCACGCTATTCGCTCAGCCTGGTCTGCAGACCCCCTTTTCGAGCGCGACCTCGCCGGCGTCCAACACCTCTGGCGGGCTTCAGGCTGGTCGGCGCTGGAGAACGGCCTGCGCAGTGTGCCGAGGTCGTTCCGCTGCGTGCGCCGCGATTCTGGCCGATCTCGCCGAGCCGAGCCCTCGGGGCAGCTTCACTTCGTCTTCGCTGCTGATTGCCGTCTTCGCGTCAAGTTGTCAAGTCGTCAGTCGTTTTCGGACGTCGGGCTTGGCGTCGCTCCTGTCGGCCCGCCGGCCCAGGCGAAACGTTCGCAATCCGATCCTTACTGAGACGCCGGCGCGCAGCGCCGCATTGGAGCGGAGTGCCGCCGCGCGTTACCGAGAGCCGGCGGCGACGAGATCGCCGGCGGCCGTTTGACATTCGCGGCATGACACCAGGCTTTCGCTTTCGATTCGGAGTTGCCGCCGCGCGAGCTTATGCTTACAACGGGAACCAGAAGCGCTGGACGGCCCGCCGATGCCCAACGTGTGCCTAGGCACGGGCGGCACGCTCGACCACAATCATGTCGGCGAATCCGACGCTCGCAATCGCCCAATCGCGAGCGTCCGCTCCGCCACATCGGGACGATCGCTATCGACGGGAACCAATCACGCGACGTCGACCCGATCGACGATCGCTTTTACCTGCCGAGCGGCGTCGACGGGGGCCATCGCTTCGGCGACGATCCAGCACTCCGTTCAACTCACATCAGTCGATCTCCAATCCGGTAGTTCACTCAAATGCGTGCGACCTCGCGTCG
>JBEKRJ010000635.1:0-3634 GCA_049518835.1 Solirubrobacteraceae bacterium | reverse complement strand
CGCCGGCGGCGCCAGCCTCGCGGTGACCGCCGGCGCCGCCGCCGGCGCCGTCCACGCCGTCACCCGCCGGACCACTCTGCCCCCCGTCGCGCTGCTCACCTTGATCGGACTCCTCGCGCTCATCGAAACTCCAGGCGGAGCCCCCTAAGCCCCGTGCTCCCTCCCCTTTCAGTCGAGGCTCGGCCAGTCGAGCCCGCTCAGCGAGCTCGGCTGAGCCGAGCTCGATAGACGGCCGCACTCAACTCGCCGATACTGGCCGTCCTGAAGTGGCCCGCCAATCCAAAACCGTGTCCGCTTCTCCGGGTCGACGATCAGCAGCTCGTGCACCTGGTAGGCGGGCGTAGAACCCAAGCTTGCTCCACGTCTCGTCCGGCGAGACGATCTCCACCACCCCCCAACGCAGCCGTCCGCTTCGCCAGGCATGACCCACGGGAGCAGTCATACGCCGTTGCGCGCTTCGGCCGCAGCTCCGTCGCATCGAAGCCTGCTACGTAGCTAGCTACGTAGCAGGAGTGCTCCGGTGCATCGTCGCCGGTCACGGCACTACGATGCCGCCGACGAACCGCCGACCGTCGCATGCATGAGCGCGACCAGAAAGGAACGCATTTCCCGATGTCGAACGAAGCGCTGTGCCCCGCGTAATCGCATTCGCCAATCAGAAGGGGGGCGTCGCCAAGACGACGTCAGTCGCGAACGTGGCGGCTGCGGTCGGGGAGGAGGGCAAGCGCGTTCTCGCCGTCGACGTCGACCCGCAATTCCGGCTCACTGTGCTACTCGGCGCAGACCCCGCAGCCAGCCGAGCGTCGCTGCTCGAAGTGCTCACCGGAGAGTGCGACGTCCCTGAGGCAGTCGTCCAGTCCGGTGTTCCAGGCGTCGAGCTGCTGCCAGCCCGGCGCGAGCTGAGTGGCGCCGAACTGTCGTTGGTTAGCCAGGTCCGGCGTGAAGAGTTTTTGCGCCGAGCGCTCGAGGACCACATCGCCGACTACGACATGGTGTTGCTCGATTGTCCACCGAATCTCGGGCTCCTGACGGTCAACGCACTGTGCGCGGCGGGCGAAGTCGTCGTCCCTGTATCGATGACCGATGTTGGAGCAGTGCAGGGCGCGGTCGAGCTGCAGGGCACTGTCGCGACGCTCGTCAAGAGCGGCATTCCCGTCGCCATTGTCGCGCTACTGCGGACGATGGCGGACCAACGGAGGGTGCTCTACCGGGCGATCCGAGAAGCCCTGCCAGGGCTTGGGATACCCCAGGCAGAAACGGAGATCCCGCTCCGCGCGGACTTCCAAAACGCTTCACACCCTCTGGTTGTGACGGCGCCAGACAGTGCAGGGGCGATCGCTTATCGCAAGTTCGCGTCGGAGCTCGCTCGCTCGCGCGTGCTGAAACTCGTGGCGTGATGTCGAACAGGCCCACCATCAAGCTGATTGACAACCCGGTCGCGGTCGGCGATGCCCGCGCACCGGTGCCCGCAGCCGTTGAGCAGACCCCCGAGCCCAAGGCGCAGACCCCGACCAGGCCCGCAGGCGATGAGCAGACCCCCGAGCCCAAGGCGCAGACCCCGACCAGGCCCGCAGGCGATGAGCAGACCCCCGAGCCCAAAGCGCAGACCCCGACTAGGCGTCGGGCCACGGCGCGCAGCAAACCACCCCAGCCACACCAAGCATCCACGGAAACCAATCCGTACGCCGGTATGCGCAAGGTGCAGGCGCCCGTGCGACTCTTTCCGCCGCTGTGGGACCGCCTCGAACTCGTCGTACGGGAACTCCGCGACGAAGGCCTTGAAGTCGACAAGACCGCGCTTCTCAATGCGGCACTGCACTTTCAGGGACCGGCCAACGTCGAGGACGCCCGCGAGCTGGTCAACCGCTGGCGAGCCCTCCTCGCTCGGCCCCCAGCACCTCGACGTTAGGGCATGTCATACCCCCCGTGGGCGGCGCACGAGTGCGGCGCTCGCACGGCCCCAAGCCGTGGGGGCGCCTGGCCAATGGCTGGGTCCCCTCAATCAGCCGGCGGCTACCCGCGTGTACTACGGCGCACCCGCAGCCCCTGTCGGCAGGCGGCGTGTGGGGCTGCTGGGCGGGTCGATCCCTCCTTCCATGCCCGGGATAGGGGCGGTCACTCCGCGCGACCGCTCTACCCCCCTCGGCAGCGCATGTCCAGGCGCACGTGCGCGCGCAGCTGCTCAACCCCTCCCGACCCTCCAAAATCGATCGTCCGAGCCTGGCGACTGGCAAGACCACTTGGAGCTCCCGGGACTTCAGCGGCAAAGCGCGTGACTTCTGCCCCCCTAAGATCGACCCGGGCGCGCGGCTTTTGCCCCCCTCAATCACGCGGCGCGCAACTTTTGCCCCCCTGCCGCAGTCCGATGGCGTCCGGGGCGTCCGCCAGGGTTTCGCTCCATGGCGGACTTCCCGCTCAAACGCAGCTACGCGCAGCGCGATGTCGCGCACGCCGTTGGCATCTTCCAGTTCGGGACAAAGCGTCTGCAGGACAACATCGAGGTCGTCTCGATGTATCGCGTTTTGGCGTCTGTGACCGGCGCCGCGCTCTCCGATCGCGAGTTCGACGTTGAGACGTGGATCAACCAGCGATTCAGAGAAGCCGGCTGTCCGCCAGACGACACCGTCGTCACATCGGGCAGCGAGATCGTCCGCGACCTGTATGGGCACAAGAGCGGAACGCGCCGCCGGCAGGTCCTCGAAGCGCTCGATCGTCTAGTCGAGGCGACGGTGACTCTCCCAGGCCTCGATCCGGCGACAGGCCAGGTCGATGCGACTAAGGTGGAGCGAGCCCACCTGATAGAGCGGATCGTCACCGACGCGGACCTCAAGCGCTGGAAGCAGGCGCAGCAGCGGGGCGAGCCGATCACGTTCGCCTCGGTCGCACGGCTGAAGGGAAACCCAACTTTAACGATTCAGCTCCCGCGCTGGAAAGCGGCAGCGTTGCGCGCCGGGCATGGCAAGACGCTCGACCGTGACGTGCAACGCGAACTCGGTGGCGGCGCAAAGCGCGTATGGGTGCAGCTCGAGGCCCAAGCCTACGTCCAGCTGAACGACCCGCCCGAGCACGAGGTGCTGTCTTTAGAACTCGACGACGACACGTTCGCCGCCTTCGGGATACACCACGAGCGTCCTCGCGACAGACGTCGCTACCTCATGCAGGTGCTTGACCGGATCGAGCAGGTCGATCCCACATACCTTGAGCTTGACATCGCGCAACTGGCCGCTAACCCAGCGCGATACGGCCTTCACGTGCTCCGGTGCACGGGCGAGACACGCCAGCACCGCCTTCGCGAGCGTGCGCGAGAGCGACTCCAGCCGCGCCAGCGACCCCGTGCGCGGCGCCGAGAGGATGCGCAGCTAGAGCTTGCCGTAAACGCCAACCAAGGGGCGGTGCCTGTGTAGGAGCCAGGAATGCGTGTGACAGCGGCTGGTCCATGAAGCAGAAAGACCGAGGTGGCTCTCGGTCTTTCCAAGGGACAGCCGAACCAGATAGCCCCCACCGGGGGCGCCCAAATCACAGGCTCGACTGACCGGATTTCGCAACAGAGTCTAGTTGTCCCGCGGACGGAACCGTAGCCAGCGAACACGGGGTCTGCACGCCATGATGCGGCGTGGCTGCAGTCCCAGGGTTA
>JBEKRJ010000634.1:0-3641 GCA_049518835.1 Solirubrobacteraceae bacterium | reverse complement strand
CTTCACGTATCCGCAGATCGGCAACTACGGCGTCAGCGCGGACGCGATGGAGTCCGACCAGATCCATGCCCGCGCGGCGATCATGCGCGCTGCCGTCGACCGCGACGACGCGCCCGGCGCCGAGTCGGGCTGGCTGACATGGCTGGCACGGCATCGATTGCCGGCGATCACCGAGCTCGACACGCGCGCCCTCGTGCGCCATATCCGCGACCGCGGCGCGATGCGCGGCGGCCTGTTCCCGGCTTCGGTCGCGCAGCCGGCGGCGCGCGAGCTGGTCGCCGCCGAGCCGCCGATGACCGGTCGCGACCTCGCTGGCACCGTCACGCCGCGAGCGCCGATCACGCTCGATGGCGACGGCGGACCGCGGATCGCGGTGATCGACACCGGCGTCAAGTCGTCGATCATCCACAACCTGCGCGCGCGGGGGGCGACCGTCGAGCTGCACCCCTGCAGCGCGACCGCGGCGCAGCTGCTGTCCGGCGACCCGGACGCGATCTTCCTCGCCAACGGCCCCGGCGACCCGGCGGCGCTGGACTACATCACCGACACGGTTAGGCAGTTGGTCGGCAAGCGACCCGTGTACGGGATCTGCCTCGGCCATCAGCTGCTGTGCCGGGCGGTCGGCCTGCAGACCTACAAGCTGCCGTTCGGCCATCACGGCGCCAACCACCCGGTCAAGGACCTGACGACGGGCAAGACCGAGATCACCAGCCAGAACCACGGCTTCGCGGTCCTCGGCCCCGACGGCGCGAAGACGATCGACACCGACGCCCCGGTCAGATGGGAGACCGACTTCGGCGCCGCCGAGCTGACGCACATCAACCTCTATGACCGGACGGTCGAAGGGCTGCAGCTCAAGGACGTGCGCGGCGCCACGGTCCAGTACCACCCGGAGGCCGGTCCCGGGCCGCACGACTCGCTGTACCTGTTCGATCGCTTCGTGGACGAGATCAAGCGTGCCGCGTAGAGACGACCTGCAGAAGATCCTGATCATCGGCTCGGGCCCGATCGTGATCGGACAGGCGGCCGAGTTCGACTACTCCGGGACCCAGGCGTGCAGGGTGCTGATGGACGAGGGCTACGACGTCGTGCTCGTCAACTCCAACCCGGCGACGATCATGACCGATCCGGAGGTTGCGACCACCACCTACATCGAGCCGCTGCTGCCGGGGCCCGTCCGGCAGGTGATCGCCCGCGAGCAGCCCGATGCGCTGCTGGCGACGCTCGGTGGCCAGACGGCGCTGAACCTCGCGATGGCGCTGCACGAGGACGGCACGTTGGCGCGCCACGGCATCGAGCTGATCGGCGCCGACCACGAGGCGATCCGCCGCGCCGAGGACCGCGAGCAGTTCCGCGCGACGATGACCGCCGCCGGCCTGCGCGTGCCGAGGAGCGTGATCGCCCGCAGCGCCGCGGGCGCCGACCGCGCGCGCACCGAGCTCGGCTTGCCGTTCATCGTCCGGCCCGCGTTCACGCTCGGCGGCAGCGGCGGCGGCGTCGTGCGCGACCAGGCCGAGCTTGCGACCGTCGTCACCAGGGGGCTGAAGGCGTCGCCGATCGGACAGGTGCTGCTCGAGGAGTCCGTGCTCGGATGGGGCGAGTTCGAGCTCGAGGTGATGCGCGACCGCGCCGACAACGTCGTGATCGTGTGCTCGATCGAGAACCTCGACCCGATGGGCGTCCACACCGGCGACAGCGTTTGCGTCGCGCCGCAGCAGACGCTGACCGACAAGCAGTACCAGCGGCTGCGCGACCAGGCGATCGCCGCGATCCGCGCGGTCGGCGTCGAGACCGGTGGCTCCAACGTGCAGTTCGCCGTCAACCGCGAGACCGACGAGATCGTCGTGATCGAGATGAACCCGCGCGTGTCGCGCTCGAGCGCGCTGGCGAGCAAGGCGACCGGCTTCCCGATCGCAAAGATCGCCGCCCGGCTCGCGGTCGGCTACACGCTGCAGGAGATCCCCAACGACATCACGAAGGCGACCCCGGCGAGCTTCGAGCCGGCGATCGACTATTGCGTGGTCAAGTGGCCGCGGTTCGCATTTGAGAAGTTCCCCGGCGCCGAAGCCGGCCTGACCACGCACATGAAGTCCGTCGGCGAGGCGATGGCGATCGGCCGCACGTTCAAGCAGGCGTTCGCGAAGGCGCTGCGCTCGCGCGAGCTCGACCGCCAGCCGCGGCCCCCGGACGACGACGCGCAGTTGCGCGGCGCGATCGCCCAACCCGGCGCAGACCGCTTCGACCACCTGCTCGAGGCGCTCAGGCGGGGCTTTGAGCTCGACGAGCTGCACCGCCTGACGAGCATCGACCCGTGGTTCCTGCACGAGCTCGCGGAGCTCGTCGCCGATCCCGACGGGCCGTTCGAAGGCCAGCGGACGTTCAAGGCCGTCGATACTTGCGCGGCCGAGTTTGCCGCCCGCACCCCGTATTACTACTCCGCCTGGGAGCGTCCCCCTGCCCACGGCGAGGTGCGCAAGGGCCAGCAGGCGAGCATCGTGATCCTCGGCTCGGGGCCCAACCGGATCGGACAGGGGATCGAGTTCGACTACTGCTGCGTGCACGCCGCCCAGACGGTCCGCGAGCAGGGACTCGAGGCGGTGATGGTCAACTGCAATCCCGAGACCGTCTCGACCGACTACGACACCTCGGACCGGCTCTACTTCGAGCCCCTGACGCTCGAGGACGTGCTCGGGGTCACCGACGTCGAGCAGCCGTTGGGCGTGATCGTCCAGTTCGGCGGCCAGACGCCGCTGAAGCTCGCCGCCGGGCTGCACGCCGCCGGGATCAGGATCCTCGGCACGAGCATCGACGCGATCGACCTCGCCGAGGACCGCGGCCGCTTCGGGGCGCTGCTGGACCGGCTTGGCTACAGCGCGCCTCCGTATGCGACCGCCGCCTCGCCGGCGCAGGCGCTGCAGATCGCGCCGACCGTCGGCTTTCCGCTACTCGTGCGCCCCAGCTACGTGCTCGGCGGGCGGGCGATGGAGATCGTCTACAGCGTCGCCGGGTTAAAGGACTACCTCGACCGCGTCGAGCCCGAGGCCGGCCGCGCGATCTACCTCGACCGCTTCCTCGAGGACTCGATCGAGGTCGACGTCGACGCGCTGTGCGACGGCGAGGACGTTTGGATCGCCGGGATCATGCAGCACGTCGAGGAGGCGGGGATCCATTCCGGCGACTCCGCCTGCGTGCTGCCGCCGCACACGCTCGGCGACGAGGCGCTGACGCAGATCAAGGCGCAGGCCGAAGGGATCGCCAAGGAGCTGTCGGTCGTCGGCCTGCTCAACGTCCAGTTCGCGATCCACGACTCCGGGCTGTTCGTGATCGAGGCCAATCCGCGGGCATCGCGCACGGTCCCGTTCGTGTCCAAGGCGATCGGGATCCCGGTCGCGAAGCTCGCCTGCCGGATCATGCTCGGGGAGCGGCTGGCCGACCTCGAGCTGCCGGGCGAGGCGAGCAACGGACACGTATGCGTCAAGGAGGCGGTGCTTCCGTTCGAGCGCTTCGCCGGCGCCGACTCGCTGCTGGGCCCTGAGATGCGCTCGACCGGCGAGGTGATGGGGATCGCCCGCGACTTTCCGACCGCGTTCGCCAAGGCGCAGGCCGCCGCGGGCTCGATGCTGCCCAGCGAGGGCACGGTG
>JBEKRJ010000633.1:0-3642 GCA_049518835.1 Solirubrobacteraceae bacterium | reverse complement strand
GGCGCCAAGCCCGCCCGCGTCGGCGCCTGCTCCGCAGGCGGGCGCGCGAGCTCGAAAGGCGGCTCTGATGCGGAGGCGACGAAATCACGAGCGCGACCGAGCCGATCGACAGCGCGCGCGCAGCGGCCAGCGATCAGGCCCCGAGCACCGCGCCGTTGTCGTAGAGCTTGACGACTCGCACGGTGCCCGCCGGCGCCACGTTCATGCACAGCTGGCAGAGGACGCACTCGTCCAGGTTCTCGGTCACGATCCGCAGCGTCTTGTCATCGTCCTGTGCGTAGATGTCGACCGGGCAGACCTCGGTCAGCTTTGCGGCGAGCGCGGGATCGTCGGCGACGGACTTGTCGACCTCGACGGCGATGAACAGGTTGTCGGTCATGCCGCCACCCCCAGCTTCTGCTTGACGATCTGCGGAATCTGGGCGATCTCCTCGGCGACCGTGATCCCGGCCTCCGCCAACCGGGCGATCTTCTCGCTGGCGGTGTCCGCCTTGCCCTCGACGATCGTGCCGGCGTGGCCGAAGCTCATCCCGGGCATCTCGTCCATGAACCGGCCGGCCATGAACGCGACGATCGGCAGGCGGGAGTTGTTGTCCTTCACCCATTGTGCCAGCGCCGCCTCCATGCGCCCGCCCGGCTCGGTGTAGATCACGATTGCCTTGGTCTCCGGGTCGGCTTCGAACAGCGGCATCAGCTCGGCGTAGCTCGAGCCGATGATCGCATCGCCGCCGATCGAGACCGCGGTCGACTGGCCGAGGCCGGCGGCGGTCAGGGTCGAGGACATCTCGGTCGTCATGCCGCCGCTGCGCGAGATCACGCCGACCGATCCCGGCGCGTAGGACTTCGCGGCGTCCTTGGCCGGGCCGCCGATCCCGCCCATCTTGATCACATTGGGAACGATCATCCCGAGGCAGTTGGGGCCGATGATCCGCGCGCCGCGCTCGCCCGCCAGCTCGACCATCTGCGCGACGTCGCCGCGCGGAATCCGCTCGGTCACGATCACGATCAGCTTGATGCCGTTGTCGAGCGCCTCGAACACGGCGTCCTTGGTGAATGCGGGGGGGACGGTGACGACCGCGCCGTCGATCGGCCCGCCATGGTGGTCGACCGCCTGGGCGACGGTGTCGAACACCGGCACGCCGTGCACGTCGCGCCCCAACCGCCCCGGCGTCACTCCGCCGACGATCTTCGCGCCCTTGCCGTAGTCCAGGCACTCGCGCGTCAGGTTGACTGCCTCGCGTCCGGTGATCCCTTGGACGATGAAGGTCGTATCGGAGTCGATCAGGATGCTCATGGCGTCGGTACCCCTTGGATCTTCACGACCGCGCGGCGCGCGGCCTCGTGCAGCGACACGCTGCGGTCCGCGTACTCGACGCCGTACTTCTCGAGGATCTTGAACCCCTCTTCCTCCCACGCGCCCGGGATCCGGAAGATCGCGATCTTCTCGGCCGGGTCATAGCCGAGCTCGACGCAGGCCTTGATCACGCCGCGCGCGACGATGTCGACGCGGGTGTTGGAGACGATCGACATCATCACCGCGATCTTGTCGACGCCCGGCTTCTGGAGCACGAGCTTGGCGAGCCCGCAGGCCTTGCGGACCGACGGATTGCCGCCGATCTCGCAGTAGTTGGCGGGGTCGCCGCCGTGGGCGCGGACCGCGTCGAACAGCGTCAGCGAGCCGCCGCCCGCCCCGATCACGAGCCCGAGGTTGCCGTCGAACTCGGTCACGTTGCCCGCCACGCCGCGGTGATCCTGAGCGTCGACCTGCTCGCCGGCGAGCTCGAACGGGGTCGGCTCGCGCGCCTGGCGGGTCTCCTCGTCGCCGACGCCGAGCTCGTGCAGCAGCGCCTTCTGGCGCGGACGGGCCTCGTTCTCCATGTCCATGTGGGCGTCGAGCGCGACGAATGAGCCGTCCTCGAGCTCACCGAGCGGGTTGATCTCGGCGAGCGTCATGTCGTAGTCAACGAACAGCTTCGCGAGGCGCGCGAGGATCGGCGTCAGCCGGTTCAGCGCCGAGCCGCTGATCCCCAGCGAGGCGATCACCTGCTTGGCCTGCCAGTCCGAGAACGGGCGCAGGGTCGAGAAGTGGCCGCGGGCGACGTGGTCGGGATGCTGCTCGGCGACCTCCTCGATGTCGATCCCGCCCATGTCGGAGAACAGCATCACCGGTCGCTTGCGGACGCCATCCCAGACGACGCCGGCGTAGTACTCGTGCTTGACGGCGGCGCGCGAGTCGACGAGCACGCCGCGCGGCATGTGGCCGCCGATCTCCAGGTTCAGGACGTGCTCTGCGTGACGCGCGGCCTCGTCCGGGGTGTCGGCGAACTGAACGCCGCCGGCCTTCATCCGGCCGCCGGTCAGCACCTGGGACTTGATCACGACCGGGCCGGCGATCTGCTCCGCGATCCCACGCGCTTCCTCGGCGGTGGTGGCGAAGCCATGCTTGGTTACCGGGATCCCGGCCTTGGCCACGATCGCGCGGGATTCGTACTCAAAGAAGCGCATTGCGGCCGGGAGCCTAGCGACCCGTTGCGCTCGCGTGCGTGCTCGTCGGCGGCGATCTCGACCAAGTCGGTCGTGTCAAGTTCTCCGCTTGGCTGTGTGCTAAAAACTTCTGGCTGGCATTCCCGCAAAGCCGATGAAGAAACTGTTCAAGGGGAGCTAATGACACGAACGATGACGCCTGGACGCGCCCGGATCGCGGCTGTGCTCGCCATGCTCGCCGGGGGCGCCGCGGTCGCTGGCTGCGGTGGCTCGTCGGATGCGACCTCGACCACCAAGGCGGCCGCCAGCTCGGCCGGCGGTGGCGGCGGTCCGCAGCTGGCGCTGGTCGCCTACTCGACGCCGAAGAAGGCCTACGACGCCCTGACCGCGGCGTTCGCGGCGAACTCGACCGGCAAGGGCGTTTCGTTCAGCGAGTCATTCGGCGCGTCGGGCTCGCAGAGTCGCGCGGTCGACACCGGCCAGCCGGCCGACGTGGTCGCATTCTCGACCACGCCCGACATGACGCGGCTGGTCAAGGACGGGATCGTCGCCAAGAGCTGGGACGCCAACCCCGAGCAGGGCTTCTCCAGCGACTCGGTCGTGGTGCTCGTCGTGCGCAAGGGCAACCCGAAGCACATCACCGGCTGGGACGACCTGATCAAGCCCGGCGTCGACGTGATCACCCCCAACCCGTCGACATCGGGTAGCGCCCGCTGGAACATCCTCGCGGCCTACGGGGCGGAGCTGAAGGAGGGCAAGACGCCCGCGGAGGCGCTCGCCTACGTCAAGACGCTGCTGACCAAGAACGTCAGCGTCCAGGATTCGAGCGCGAGCGCCGCGCTGCAGACGTTCACCGGCGGCAAGGGCGACGTGCTGCTCGACTACGAGAGCGACGCGATCGCCGCCGAGAAGGCCGGCGACGCGGTCCAGTATGTGATCCCGGAGCAGACGATCCTGATCCAGACCCCGATCGCGGTCGTCGCCAAGAGCTCACACCTCGCGCAGGCACAAGCGTTCGTCAGCTGGCAATGGACGCCGGCGGGGCAGACGATCTGGGCCCAGCAGGGCTACCGGCCGGTGCTGGCCTCGGTCGCCAGCCAGTTCGCGAGCACGTTCCCGACGCCGGCGCAGCTGTTCACGATCAGCTACCTCGGCGGCT
>JBEKRJ010000632.1:0-3648 GCA_049518835.1 Solirubrobacteraceae bacterium | reverse complement strand
CATCACATCTCTGCGGCTGCCGAGCAGCAGCACGATGTCGCTCAGTCCGAGGGATTCGATCATCTCGCTGAGCGTCTCTCGCTCTGGGCCGTCGCCGACGATCAGGACGCGCAGCGACGGATGCAGGCGGCGCAGCTCCGACGCTGCCTCGACGAGCGTCCCGAAAGCCTTCTGGGGCCTCAGGTAGCCCACGGAAACGACGACCGGTGCCTCCGCGGCAATCCCTAGCTCGCAACGAACGTCGTGTCCAGTCGGCTGCAAATCTGGGATTCCGACGGGGACGATGACGATTCGCTCCCGATCGATGTGCTCGACATCGATCATGCGCTGCCGGTCCAGACGCGAGACAGCGACAAACCGGTCGCAGCGTTGCGAGATCACGTAGCGGTCCAAGAGTCGCCGAACCGGCTGTCCCTCGTATGACCAGGTGTGCTCGTGGGCGATGGCGATCATGCCCGGTCTGGAGGAGCGCAGTACCGATGCCCAGAGATTCGACCCGAACTTGTGCGCGTGCAGGACGTCCACCCGTTCGCTGCGCAGATAGCGCCCCAGTTGGGTCCACGGCCGCAGGTCCGAACGGCGTCTGCGGCCGAGCGAGAGAAGCGTCGCGCCGGCCTCCTCAAGTTCCGCCCTTACCCGTGCTTCCTCCTCGGCATTTGGGACGCGCGTCACGCACAGCGTGCGGCGGTAGCGCTCAGGATCGAGATGCAGCGTGACGAAGCGTGCGAAACGCTCGGCGCCGCCGGTCAGGCCGTCGACGAGCGCAACGACGTGCGGGCGTCGATCCCCAACGAGTGGCGGTGCGGCCACGTGGCCTGCAGTTTGCGACCCCGCCCCAGTCACCCGGAACGATTCTCGCGGAAGTCGCTGCGTGCGTCAAGCGAAGCGCGACGCAAGCTTTTGGATATTTTCATAGCTGTATGGCCAAGAATCTAGTCTTTTGCCGTCAAGCAACCAGCGCTGGTCGGAGCCCGAGCACCCGAACGCCCATGCCCCAGCCTGGCGCCGACCCCACTGGGCGCACCAGGACGGAGTGAACGCCGATCGTGCGCTTGGCAGTGTACCTCGACTACGTGCACCGACGTGACGGCGCGGGTGTCTACGCGCCGCGTGCGTTCGCCCTATTCGTTGCGGGGTTGCGCGACCAGTTCGAGCATGTCGTGGTCTGCGGCCGGGTAGATCCTGAACCGGGTCGCTCGCACTATCACCTTCCTGCCGACGTCCAGTTCGTCGAGATGCCTCATTACCAGAGTGCGGCGGATCCCGTCGGATTGGCACGCGCGATGCGATCGGCTCTGCAGCGGTGGGACGCGGTGCTGCGCGAGGCCGACGTCGCGTGGGTGTTGGGGCCTCAGGGACTTGCCCTTCCGCTCGTGCTGGTGGCCCTTGTACGCCGCCGGCGAGTCGTGCTCGGTGTTCGGCAGGACCTCCCCGCTTACGCTCGCAGCCGCCATCCACACCGGCGCCTGGTGCATCTGGCCGCCGACCTGCTCGACGGCACGTTTCTTGCCCTGGCGCGCTTGGTCCCGACGATCGTCGTCGGCCCGGCGCTCGCCGCGCGCTATGCCGGTGGTCGCGCGGTGCTGCCGGTCACGGTATCGCTCGTCTCGGAACGCGAACTGGAGGCCGCCCCGCCCGAGCGCTCGTGGGACGGCGAGCTCATCGTCCTCAGCGTCGGCCGGCTCGAGCAGGAGAAGAACCCGCTGCTTCTCGCCGACGTCCTTGCTCGCCTACGCAGCGCCGATCCGCGGTGGCGGCTTGTGGTCTGCGGCGAGGGGCCGCTGGAAGCCGCTCTGCGTGAGCGCCTTGACCAATTGTGCGTTGGGGACTCGGCAGAGCTGCGCGGGTACCTGCCGGCGGACGGGGGGCTTCGCGACGCTTATCGCGACGCCCACGCCTTTCTGCATGTCTCCTGGACGGAAGGCTTGCCGCAGGTCTTATACGAGGCGTTCGCCGCTCGGCTGCCGGTCGTCGCAACAGCGGTCGGCGGCGTGCCCGAGGCCGGCGGCGACGCGGTCTTGCTCGTCGAGCCGGGCGATGCCGACGCCCCCTCGGCCCGCCTGCGCGAGCTTGCGGCCGACGCGGAGCTGCGCACGCGACTTGTCGACGCGGGGCTCGCGCGCGTGCGCGCGCACAGCATGGAGGCGGAGTTGCGACGCGCGGGCGCGTTCCTGCGTGGACGGGCGTGATACGGACCGCGGCCCACCGGGTAGACGGCAATGGGATCAGGGTCGTGGTTCGGTAAGATCATCAAAGGAAGCGGAGCATGACGCGTGCGCCGCTGATGGGTGGTCGCGTGGGGCGTGGGGGTTTGATGGCGATGGGCAGGTACCGGACAGTGCACGGATGTCGAACAGCGGCGTGCTGCATGGGCAACCCGGCAGCCGAACCAGCAGTTCCGCTCGCGGTTCCCTGGATCGGCGCTTCGCAGCAGCCCAGCCGGCTGCCTTTGGTCGTGTTGGAAGACCGACACAGCGAGGCATGATGATGTCGCGCCGGCGATCGCCCAAGAGCCGCCGGCGCGGTCCAGACTCGATCGTAAAGAACGCCGCCTCGTCGTTCGCAGCTCAGATGACCACGGCGTCGCTGACCGCTCTTCTGACTGTGTTCCTCGTTCGGGTGCTCGGCGCCAAGCAGTATGGCCTGTTCGCAGTGGCGATCGGTTTCAGCACGATCGCGATCACCTTTGCCGACCTCGGCATCACCAATTCGACGGCGCGATTCGTGGCCGAGCATCGCGGCAACGACGCTCAGCTGCACAGGCTGATCGCCGACGCGCTGAAGCTCAAGGTCGTCGTCACTGCTCTCGCGTGCGCGCTGCTCGCGGCGCTGTCGTCGGTGATCGCCGCGGCGTACGGCAATTCTGAGCTGGTGTGGCCGCTGCGCGGCATCGCGATCGCGACCTTCGGTCAGAGCACGTACCTCATGTTGCTCGGAATATCGACGGCGCTCGGGCGGGCAGCCGTCAACGTCCGACTTGTGGCGGCCGAGAGCCTGCTCGAGGTTTCTGCGAGCATCGCGCTCGTCCTCGCCGGTGCGGGCGCGACCGGCGCCGCCTTCGGGCGGGCGTTCGGGTATGTCCTTGGAGCCCTGCTTGCCGCGCGCGTCGTTCCGCGCCTCATGGGCCACCGCGGGCAAGGCAAGTTCTGGCGTCTCCCGCAGGCGGCGATCGTGCGTCAAGTAGGCGCGTACGCCCGGTCGGTGTTCGCGATCGACGCTTCCTACACGCTCAGTTCGTCGCTGAGCGTGCTCATGGTGGGCATCTACTCGGGATCAGTCGCGAGTGGCGTCTTTCAGGCCCCTGCGAAGCTCATCACACTGATTCAGTACGTCGGCCTGGCGACCGCACAGGGGGTCGCACCGCGGCTTACGCGAGGGCCGGGACAGGAGCCGGACGTTCGCGCACTCAACTGGGCACTCAGGGGCCTGATCGGATTCCAGTGCGTGTTGCTGGCCCCTGCCGTCGTCTGGTCGGGGCCGATCACGCGAGTTCTGCTCGGGGGTGGCTATGCACGATCGGCCGCCGTGTTGACCGCGCTGACGCCGTACATCTTCTTCTGCGGACTCGGACCGCTGGTTACGATCGGCGTCAACTATCTCGGTGAAGCCCAGCGTCGCATTCCGATCTCGGTGACGACGCTCGTGCTT
>JBEKRJ010000631.1:0-3650 GCA_049518835.1 Solirubrobacteraceae bacterium | reverse complement strand
TGGATGACCGGCCGATGGACAGCCTCGGCACCAGGTGGGCGCTGGGCCGCGAGCTCGTTGACCCAAGCCGTGAGCGCCGGCTCGTACTCGCCGGCGATCACGCGCGCGGCGAGCTCACGCTCCACGAGTTCGCGGCTGACCGCGGCATACAGCCCGTAGAAGCAGATCGGCAGCCCAGGCCGCTCGCGACGCGCCCGCCGCGCGGCGCTGAGCGCCAGGCGCATTGCGGTGTGCATCGGCACCGAGAAGCCGACCACATCGGTCCAGTCCAGCGCGTCGGGGTCCCACGGCTGCACGCTTAGATCAAGGCAGCGGACGTCGTGCCCGGCGCGGCGCAGCGCCGCCGCGGGCGACGCGACGTGTAGCGGCTGGTGGCCCAGCTCGTAGGTCGAGATCAACAGGACGCGCACGCGCGCGACCCACGCTAGCGCGCGCCGACCGGCTCGGGCGCGTGCGGGTCGATCCGGATCCGCAGACGGGCGTGCGCGGCGCGCAGGGCGCGCTCGACCTCGCCGGCGCTCGCCGCGCGCGCGAACACGAACCCCAGGTAGCGGTCGCCGTCGGGCAGCGGCACCACGGGGCGGCCGCGGGCGATCGTGATCTCCAGCCCACCGATGCCGTCCACCGCGAGCGCCTCCTGCTGCCCGTCGACCGCGCGGAGTACGCCAGCCGCGGGGATCGGGATCATCATCACGCCAGATGCCGCCGACTCCCGCGGCAGGTTCTCGAGTCCGAGGCCCAGGGCGTGGCGCACGATCAGCTGCTCCAGGCTGACGCCGGCGCCGAAGCGCAGCGCGCGCGAGCACAACCCGCCGATCGACCGGGCTGCCAGCTCGAGCACGCTCACCCGCTCGCCGTCGACGCGCAGCTCGGCGTGGATCGGTCCCTCCCGCAGCCCCAGCGCACGCGCCGCACGCACAGTAATCGCCTCGACCTCGGCCAGGACCGTGGTCGCGAGCCGCGACGGCGTCACGTACAGCGTCTCTTCGAAGTACGGACCTTCGAGTGGGTCGGGCTTGTCGAACACTGCCAGCACCTCGAGACGGCCTTCGCGCAGCAGCCCCTCGACCGCGACCTCCACTCCTGGCAGGTAGCTCTCCAACAGCAGTGGCGATCCTGGCGGCTCCCCAGCGGCGGCGACAATCCCGCGGACTCGCTCGGCGGTCAACCGCGCCTGCTCGGCGTCATCAGCGCGGATCACCCCGCGGCTCCCAGACAGGCCGAGCGGCTTGACGACACAAGGAAGTCCGACCGCGCGCGCGACGGCCGCGACATCGGCTCCGGCGCACAGCAGCGCGAAGCGCGGCTGCGGGACGCCGCCGGACGCGAGCGCGCGGCGCATCGCCGCCTTATCGCGCGTACGAGCCACGGCTGCCGGCGGATTGTGCTGCAGCCCGAGGCGCTCGGCGCCCAGCGCGGCGGCGATCACACCCTGGTCATCGACGCCCACAACCGCAGCGAACGGGGTCTGGCGCGCACGCTCGGCGATCTGCCCGGCCGCCACCGCCGGGTCCGAGAGGCGCAGCGTCAGCGCCCGCTCGCCCATCGCCGCCGACATCGCCGCCCGCCGCTCGGACGCGACCGTCACTGCGACACCGAGCTCCCGCGCCGCGGCGAGGAAGTCAGCCGCCCGGTAGGTCGCCGACGGCAGGATCAGCAGCACGCGGTCCACAGCGCTATCGTAGATCGGTGGCTGACCTGGACTACGCGTTGCTCGCGATCACCGCATCGGCATTGCAGCGCGTGCGCGAGTTCCGTACCGCGGCGCCGGACCAGAGCGATCGCGTGCTGTCCGTGCGGATCACAGGCGAAGCCGAAGGCGAATACGTCTGCGCGCTATCGCTCGAGCCGCCGGCCAAGGTCCGCGCGACCGACAAGGTGCAACACGAGGGGAATCTCGCGATCGTGGTCGCCGACGACAGCGTCGCGAAGCTCCGCGGAGCGACGATCGACTGGAGCGAGAACCGGTTGCGCAGCGGGTTCGTAGTAATCAACCCGAACAAGCCGCCTCGCCCACCCCGGGCGCTCCCCACCCTCCCGATGAGCCGGGGAAACGGCCCCCCAGGTCCGCCGACGATGCGCGCGACCGGCCTGGACACCGACGTCGCCCGACGCGTCACCGCGGTGCTCACGCGCGACGTCAACCCGAGCATCGCCAGCCACGGCGGACACGCCGAACTCGCCGGGATCGAAGGCGCCACCGCCTATCTGCGCCTGGGCGGGGGATGTCAGGGGTGCGGCATGGCGACAGTCACCCTCAGCCAGGGCATCGCAGTGGCGATAACCCACGCTGTGCCCGAGATCGACCGCGTCGTCGACGTCACCGACCACGCCTCCGGCACCAACCCATACTTCGAACCGGCCAAGAAATAGCCAGGGGGTCACGCCTGGAGGCCGTCAGCGCCGTGAAGAGGGCTGAGCACCCGTCGAAACCGCTTTCTAACTTCTAGTTTCTAGCGAACAGGCAGCTTTGGAACCGACGCGCCAGAAGCCCTGGCGGACTGGCCGCCGCCCTCCGCGACTTTGCTGCTCAGAGCGCGTCCGAAAGGTCAGCGCAAAGCGACCCGCCGCCAGCTGATCGCACCACCGCTCCGCGGCCGTTGTCGGCAGCGAGCCGTCGCCCTACCACTCGCAGGCCGTACCCGGCGCCATAAAGCGCGGGCGCCAACACCAGCAGCGCCGGAAGCACGAACATCCCGGCGAAGATGACCATAAATATGGCGCTCATCTTGGTACCTCTCCTCCTGTAACCCTAGTTGCATTCCACGCTGATACTCGACCCCAAGAAATGACACTTACCGGCTCGGCGTTGGAGCTTTGGGGCGGGTGCCTCCCCCTCGAGAAGCTCAATCAGGCGCTACTCACACAGGGTAACAATATCGCATCGAAGGCGTGAGCCATGTGTGCGTGTGGTCACACGAGATGCGTATGCTCGCGAGCTCGCGAGTTGCCTCAACGCGAGCCAGCGGCATCCGTGGCCAGTCAACGCACGGATCCAAAAGCTTTCGCCGATTATGTGTAACGTTGGGTGCTGTGAGAAGGGGGTAACGCGCCGCCGGAAGTTTGGTCTCGGGCAGCCGCGTCACGGCTCAGGGCATGCCGCTGTACTCGTTCGTCGGTGACACGAAGCCTGCGGAGCGGCTGTCGTGCGTGCGAGTGCTCCAGTATCGATGCGCGTGCGGTCACTTATTCTGATCAGAGGGGACGCCACGACGACCACGGCTGTAACCGCCACATCCGTAACGGGAGGCGCGCCCGCCCGCGAAGTCGAAGGGGCCACGTCGCCCTCGTGACCGGTGTAGGCCTAGAGCTGTGCTCGACTACGGCCACGCCTCGCGCCCCGCCTTCGTCATCGGACGGGCATCTTGGGCGCCGTCGACGTCAGTCGCGGATGCCGCGCAAAGGAGGGCGCGTGGCTCGCTTCCCTGCTTGGCCGGCCAGCAGGGCCCTGAGCGAGGCGAATCGACGTCGGCGCCGCCCCGCAAAGCGAGCGAAGGGGGCCGTCGTGGCGTCGGGCAGGGTGATGGCCTCGGCGGCCATGCGTGCCGCAATTGCGGGGGAGTCTCCAGCACCGGCAAGCAGCACCCAACGCGGCGAAGGAGGCAGCTAGAGCAGATCTGCAGTCTCACGATTGGAGGGCAGATGCTCCT
>JBEKRJ010000630.1:0-3652 GCA_049518835.1 Solirubrobacteraceae bacterium | reverse complement strand
CGCGAATCCTTATCTGGCCCTGGCTCGGGTTGGTTCACGTCTACCCTCGTGTCGCGGAAAAACGTACGGTGATTGGTGATCTAAGCACCAGGCCCGCCTGCTGCACCAGGGCTCGTCCTGAAGCTAGCGTGCGGGTGGGTGGGACCGGCAGCCCCAGATCATGATCATGCTGCGCCGCGCGGACTGCTGCGGTCGCCGCTGCCGATCGGGGCTGCCGGTCCAACTGGTGCGCGAGTGCGAGCTCGAACTCGCGGCGCGGGATGGTGGGCACGAGCTCAACCTGCCAACGAGCCTGGCTCACTCCCGGTGCTGCGGTGGGAAGCAGGTCGGCTCTGGGCTCCGTGAAATGCGCCCGAGCAGTCGATGACCGCGCCGGAGATTCGATCGGGGTACGTCGCGACGCGCGAGGGGCTTCCCTCCCTCAGCGCTCGCCTGCCCTTCGGGCGCACTCGTCGAGGGTAGACGGAACGCCGGCTGCCGGTCCTATCCGCCCGCTAGCTTCGAGCCCAGCCCGGTTTTGCAGAACTGGTGCTTAGATCGGGATCGGGTTCGGTCACCATGGCGCGAGGATAAAGAGGTTGAACGGAGAACGGAACGACTCAGGCGAGGTCCGCACCGACGGACGGCGCGCAACCGATCCCGGGGCGGCTGCCCAAAGGTCAGGTGGCATCTCGGGAGCTTGTGCACGGTCATTCAGCGAGTCGCATTCGGTCAAAGCGCCGCATGCCTGGCTCCAGAGTGCGCTGCTTGACGCGATTCCAGACGCGATGGTGGTCTTTGGCTCGGATCTGGAGATTTTGCGCGTCAATGACGCATTCTGCGCGCTGAGCGGCTTTACGCGCGAGGGGCTACTGGCACACCGCTGGCCGTACCCGTTCTGGACCGAGGCGCAAGCGCAGCGAGCGCAGCGGAAGATTGTGGCGATTCAGGCCGGCGAAGCGCTTCAGTTGCAGGTCGAACTCCTCCACGCCAAGGGCCATGCGCTCACGACCTTGTTGGCGTCGCGCGCTGCGTACGCGGCGGACTCCGGCGAGCTGCTCGGGTACGTCGCGACCTACAAGGATGTCTCAGAGCAGCGATTTCAAACTCGCCTGGAACGCGCGCTGGCAAAGATCGCCGCCGCGAGCGCGGCTGGCGAGGAGGATGGGCGAACGTTCGCGGACCTTGTCGCCGTCCAGGTCTGCGAGTTGCTGGACGCTCCAGCCGCGTCGGTGATTCGTTTCGAGGGAGAGCTCCTGCGTGTCGTCGGCCATGCGGGCGATTTCCCCGCCCCGCCTTGCACGCCGATCGACGGGGGCAGTAACTCGGCACAGGTGGCGCTGACGGGTAAGGGCTCCCGGATCGATGACTACGCCGCGTTGGATACGGCGATTGCCCGCGTGCTGACCGCGCACGGGATCAGGGGCGCAGTTGCGGTCCCGATCCACATGCACGGCTCGCTCTGGGGGTGCATCGGCGTAATGACGCGCCGCCTGGGCGGCTTTGCGCCAGACGTCGAGCGCTCACTGGAGCGGTTTGCCGACCTGACCGCCGTCTCGCTGGCCGCTGCAGAGGATCGCGCGCAAGCTGCGCGCCCGCGCGCGGCTTGAGGAGGCGCTCCGAGAGGTCGCGGTTGCATCCGCCTCGGGCGAGCTCTCAGAACACGAGCTCGGCAAGCTGGTCGCAGATCGGGTCGCGGATGTGCTCGGTGCGGCGGTCGCAACCGTGTTTCGCTTTGATCCAGAATGGATCACGTTGCTCGGCCATCACGGCAGCGCACCGCTACCGCCGCGGCTGTCCCGTGAGGAGCCGTCAACGGTCGCGGACGTCGCCCGCACGGGCAAGCTGCTGCGCCACGATCACTTTCAGGCGGTCAGCGGCAGCGTCGCCGCGCTGGTGCGGGAAAAGGATGGCGTCCACTCGACGATCGGCGTGCCGGTGTTCCTCGGCGGCACGCTGTGGGGAGCGGTCACGGCTGGCACGGCATCTGCCGCCGGCTTCCCGGATGAGACCGAGCAGGCGCTTGTGCGCCTGGCCGAGCTGGTCTCATCCTCGCTGGCAAACGCCCAGGCGCAGGAGCGGCTTCGATTCCGCGCGCGTTTTGAGGAGGCGCTGCGGCAGGTCGCGATCAGCGCCGGGTCCGGCCAGCTCTCCGATCGCGAGCTCTGCCAGCTCGTCGCCGAGCAGCTCTCCGAGCTCCTTGATGCGAGCGGGACAGGGGTCGTGCGCTTTGAGGGTGACGCGATGATCATGCTCGGCGCCTCGGGGCCTGCGGCGCCGCTTGTGGGCCGGCCGGTCGATCCGCGCTCGGTGGTCGGAGAGCTCGCGCGGACCGGCACGACGGTGGTCAGCGAGGACTATTCCCACTTCGGTGGCGCCTACGATTCGCTTGCGCGCGACTGCGGGGCGCAGAGCGCGGTCGCCGTCCCGGTCCGCGTCGGCGGAGAACTGTGGGGGTGCCTCAGCGCGATGGCGGCCAGCAGCTGGTTTGCGACCGACGTCGTCGAGCTGGTAGAGCGATTCGCGCAAATCTTGTCGGTGGCGCTGGCAAATGCGCTCGCCGAGCGTGAGCTGCTTGAGAGCAAGCGCAAGCTGGAAGCGGCACTGTCCAGCATGACAGACGCGGTGTTCATCTCCGACGAGCAGGGGCGCTTTATCCATTTCAACGAGGCCTTTACGACCTTTCACCGCTTCCAGAGCCGCGAGCAGACCCTGAGATCGCTTGAGGACTACCCAGCGATTCTGGAGGTGTTCATGGCCGACGGCTCGCCGGCTGCGCTTGAGCAGTGGGCTGTGCCCCGGGCGCTGCGCGGCGAGGTGGGCGTCGCGGTCGAGTACGGCTTGCGGCGCAAAGACACTGGCGAGCGATGGGTGGGCATCTACAACTTCGCGCCGATTCGCTCTGCCGAGGGCGCGATCGTCGGCTCGGTGGTGACCGGCCGCGACATCACCGAGCAAAAGCGCGCTGAGGCTGAGCGCAAGCGGACGCACGACGAGCTCGAAGAGGCTCAGCGGCTGGCGCGGCTGAGCGCGTGGACATGGGAGCCGAACGCTCAGAGAGCAACATGGTCAGCGCATGTGTTCGCGTTGTTCGGACGTGATCCCGCTCGCGGGCCAGCCACGGGCGAGGAGCTTCTCGCGTACGTGAATCCTGAGCATCGCGAAAGGGTCGCCGCGCGCTTCGGGCTTGCCGGCCCGGTTGGCGGGGAGTTCGAGTTCGAGTTCGCGATTACCACGGACGCCGGCGAGGAGCGCGTTCTGTACGCGATCGGGCGCCCAGACCCGGCCTGTTCGGGCTGTTATCGCGGCACCTTTCAAGATGTCTCGGATCAGCGCCGCGCTGAGGTGGCTGAGGCGGCGAACCGTGCCAAGTCGGAGTTTCTGTCGCGCATGAGCCATGAGCTGCGCACGCCACTGAACGCGATCTCAGGCTTCGGTCAGCTGCTCGCGATGGACGACTTGGAGCCGAGCCAGGCCGAGAGCGTCGATTTCGTGCTCAAGGGCGCAGAGCTTATGTTGGCGTTGGTTGACGAGGTGCTGGACCTTTCGCGGGTCGAGGCCGGCAAGCTCAGAGTCTCGCCCGAAGCGGTTGTGGTTGCGGACACGGTCGCGGAGGCGGCGGCGTTGGTAGCGCCGCTCGCCGACGCTTCGGGGGTCACAATTGAGACTGATG
>JBEKRJ010000629.1:0-3656 GCA_049518835.1 Solirubrobacteraceae bacterium | reverse complement strand
AGGAAGGCGTCCCCGCCACCTATCACGCCCTCGTCGCGCAGTTCGCCTCCGCTTGAGCCCACTGGCTCGCAGGTTCGCGCTCAAGCGGCCCTGCTTAGCGGCGAATTAGATAGATTAGGGCATTCATTGGCTGTGCTCCGAACGGAGCGCGAGTACACGACCCCGGAGGACGCCGCATGAAACGCATCGCAACGCTCGTTGTGGCCATCGCGCTACTCGTGCCCAGCTCGGCCCTCGCTCAGAGCAGCTCGACCTGTCAGGCGTACAACAGTCAGCTCTGCACGCCGGTCTCTACCGGAACTTCGTCTTCGACGCTGCCATTCACCGGCATCGATGTCGTCCTGCTCGCGGTCGGAGGCGGGATCCTGCTTGGCGGCGGCCTGTTCGTCCGTCGGCTCTCGCGCCGGCTGAGCTGACGTAGCACACGAGCGCGTCGGCAGTCGCGTCCCGCTGGTGTTCGTCTGAGGCGCCCGGGAGTCTTGCTCGGGCGCCTGCGCCGGCGGTCGTCGACGGCGCGGAGCCCTATCCTCAGCGTCGAGGTAGCCGCTCGAGGATCATCCGCCGAACCTCGCCACCGTCAGCCCTTCCCTTGGTTTCGCGCATCACGTAGGCGACCAACGGCCCGATCGCCTTCATGTTGCCGGCTTTGACCTTCTCGGCCGCCGCCGGATCGGCTGCGATCGCCCGATCGACGAGTTCGCCGAGGCGGGCGTCGCCGCTGACGGCACCGAGTCCTTCGCTTGCGACGATCTCGCGCGGGTCGCCTCCCTCGGCCACCAGTCTCGTCAGCACGTCGCGGGCTGTGTCGCGGCTGACCTCGCGGGCGCTGACCATCGCGGCGAGCGCGGCGAGCGTCGCCGGCGCGACCTTGGACTGCGCCGGGTCGGCGTCGGAGCCGATCCGCTCGACCAGCGGCGGGATCCAGTTGGCGATCGTGACCGGGTCGGCTTGCGCGCCGTCTGACTGCAGCGCCCGCTCGAAGTAGTCGGCCAGCTCGGTCCGGAACGCCAGCTCGCGCGCGCGCTCGGCGCTGAGGCCGAGCTCGCGCTCAAACCGGGCTGCGCGCTGCGCGGGCAGCTCCGGGAGCGCCGCGTGGGAGGCGGCGAGCAACTCCTCGCTGACGAGCAACGGGGCGAGGTCAGGCTCGGGGAAGTAGCGGTAGTCGTGCGCCTCCTCCTTGGAGCGCAGCGTCGTCAGCCGGCCGCTCGTGGGATCGAAGTGCAGCGTCTCCTGGATGATCGGCTCGCCCGCCTCGAGCAGCTCGATCTGACGTTCGATCTCGGCTCTGACGCCGCGCTCGAGAAACGCGAACGAGTTCATGTTCTTGAGCTCGGTCTTGGTTCCGAGCTGTCCGGAGCCGGCGGGCCGCACCGACACGTTGGCGTCGCAGCGCAGCGACCCCTGGGACATGTCGACGTCCGAGACGCCGAGCCGTTTGATCGTCGCGCGCAAAAGCGTCAGCCATTCACGCGCCCGTTCGGGCGAGTGGATGTCGGGCTCGGTCACGATCTCGACCAGCGGCGTGCCACCGCGATTGAAGTCGACCCAGCTACGGTCGGCCCCGTGGATTCGTCCGCTCGTCCCGAGATGGTTGAGCTTGGCCGCGTCCTCCTCGAGGTGGATCCGGTGGATGCGGACGTCGCCGAGCTGCCCGCCCCGACACAGTGGCACGTCGTACTGCGAGATCTGGTAAGCCTTGGGAGAGTCGGGATAGAAGTAGTTCTTGCGGTGAAACAGCGACCGACGCGCGATCTGGCAGCCGAACGCGAGCCCGATCCTGACCCCGAACTCGATCGCCCGCTCGTTGACGACCGGCAGTGCGCCGGGCAGCGCCAGGCACACGGGACACGTGTGGACGTTGGGCGGATCGCCGAACGACAGCTCGCAGCCGCAGAACATCTTCGTCCGCGTACTCAGCTGGACATGGATCTCGAGCCCGATCACGGGTTCCCACTCAGCCACGGGCCACGCTCCCATCGAAGCCGATCACCTGCTCGAGCGCGTATGCGGTGTTCAGCAATCGGCCTTCGCTGAACGCCGGCCCGGCGAGCTGGAAGCCGACCGGCAGCCCGTCACTGAGCCCGGACGGGATCGAGATCGCCGGGATTCCCGCCAGCGGCATCGGCACCGTGCAAAAGTCGTTGAGGTACATCGCCAGCGGATCGTCGGTTTTGGCGCCGAGCTCGAACGCGGGCCACGGACTGGTCGGCGTGACGACGAAGTCAAAGCGTTGAAATGCCGCTCTGAAGTCCTCGGAGATCTTCGTCCTCACCTTCTGCGCGGTCCCGTAGTAGGCGTCGTAGTAGCCGCTCGACAGCGCATATGTGCCGAGCATGATCCGGCGCTTGACCTCCGCGCCGAACCCGGCCGCGCGTGTCGCGCTGTACATCGAGCCGAGATCGCCGTCGCCACCGACCCGCAGGCCGTAGCGCACGCCGTCGAAGCGGGCGAGGTTCGCAGACGCCTCCGCCGGCGCAATCAGGTAGTAGGCCGACAGGGCATGCGGCGCGTGCGGCAGCCGGCACGGCTGCACCACCGCTCCCAGCCCTTCGGCGAGTGCCAGCGTCGCCTCGAAGCTCTCGCGCACGCCGGGCGCGATCCCGCCGCCGGCACCGGTCAGCTCCTCGGGCACGCCGAGCCGGATGCCGCCGAGGTGCTCGGCGGTGGGCTGTTGCAGCCGGCCGGGAAACGCGACCGACGTCGCGTCGCGGGGATCCTTGCCGACCATCTGCGAGAACAGCAACGCCGCATCGGTTACGTCGCGGGTCAGTGGTCCTGCCTGGTCAAGAGACGACGCAAACGCGATCATCCCGTAGCGTGAACACGCGCCGTAGGTGGGCTTCAGACCAACGATCCCGCAGAGCGCGGCGGGCTGGCGGATCGAGCCGCCCGTGTCGGTGCCGATCGCCCACGGCGCGAGCCCGGCCGCGACGGCAGCGGCGCTGCCGCCCGAGGAGCCACCGGGTACGCGGCCGCGGTCCCATGGGTTCAGCACCGGCCCGAAGGCTGAAGTCTCGTTCGAGGACCCCATCGCAAACTCGTCCTGGTTGGTCTTGCCAAGCAGTGGCGCGCCCGCCGCCAGCAGCTGCGAGACGACCGTGGCCGTGTATGGCGGACGGTAGCCCTCGAGGATTCGCGAGCCGGCCTGGCTCGGCACACCTTCGGTGCAGAACAGGTCCTTGACCGCGATCGGCACCCCCCCGAGCGGCGCGCGGTCATACGCGCCGTCGGCGGGCGCGCCCGCGGCCACCCACGTGAACGCGTTTAGCTCGTCGGCCGCGGCCCGGGCGCGGTAGACCTCGAACAGCTCGCGCGCGTCGAGCTCGCCGGCGCGCACCCTCGCGGCGGCCTGCGCTGCGGTTAGGTCGATCAGCTCGCTCATCCGCCGCCACCGGGAGTCGGCACGCCGAAGCCACCCGCGAGCGGCTCGGGCGCGCTCGCGAGTGCGACCTGCGCCGGCAACGACGGGCATGGCTCGTCCGCCCGCGCGGCGTCGACGACATCGACGACATGCGAGGTCGGGGGCACGCCGTCGAGGTGGAGCTCACGGATCTTCTCGATGTGATCGAGCACCTTCGAGAGCTCGGTGGCCATCCGCCCCACCTCCTCTTCGGAGAGCTCGAGCTGCGCCAGGCGCGCCACGTGCAGCACTTGGT
>JBEKRJ010000628.1:0-3659 GCA_049518835.1 Solirubrobacteraceae bacterium | reverse complement strand
TGCGCAAGGGGAACGCGGCCAGCAAAACGCGTCCCGGATACAGAGCCGGGCAAGGCGCGTGAAGTGCGCTGGGCCGCGTGTGCCGGATCGCGGGGGTGCGCGGCACGACGCCTGACCTGAGCAAAGGGCCAGGTGGCCAACGGCAATCTGGCCGTGTCCGGGAAGCGGGCGCTGATCGGCACGGTCTGGCCGAAAGCGTAGCTCTGACCTCTGACCAGACAGATCCCGCCGCGACACGTGCCCCACGCTCGCGCCTGCGCGCCGCCGAGGACGGACGAGATCGAAATTTCCGCGAACCGATCGTGATCTGATTCCCGTACTGTCGTTCCCGAGGGCAATATGAACCGACATTAAGGAGGAGTCTTAGTGGGGGATCACCTCCTCAGAGGCCGCCGGCGGACGGTCGCCGCGGTGAGCGTGATCGCCGCTCTGGCGGCTGCTGGTAGCGCGTCGGCGTTTCAGGCGCTGCCACCAGGCGACCAGGTGAACAACGATCCGGCCGTGGGGATCAATCCCGCGAATCCGGTCAACATCGAGGATCCGGCGAACGCCGACGTTGTCGGTGGTTCGCTCAGTTCCGCGAAGCCGCTCGTGCCGTGGGCGATCTTCCGGCAGACTGAATCTTCGGGCGGCAAGGATCAGATCTTCAGCCGCTCGTTCGCGGGCGGCGCGTGGACGACCCGCGGCAACGGCACGGTCGGCGGCAGTTCGAGCGCGAGCCCGATCTTTAGCGGTTCGCTGAACTTCGACCAGACTCGGGACGGCGAGGCTCCGTCGATCGACTTCGCCGGCGCCGGTCGGGCTGTCCCATGGGCGAGCTGGTATGAGAACACGACCGGCGCGAGCTTCGGCGCGGACAACATCTTCGCCAGCAGGTTCGACAACACCGGCGACGCGGCAACGATCCCGTTCCGTGGGTCACCTGGCAGGAGGAGGACGGAAACCCGAACACGAACCAGATCTTCGTCAGCAAGGCGGTCAAGCCGACGAGCGGCACGACTTGCCCGAACGACGGCGCCAACCCGATCAAGCCTCCCGCGGGGACGGGAGCGGAGGGCGGGTTCTGCTTCCAGCAGGTCGGTATCGACCGGCTGATACCCGACGCCGGCGCCGTGCCCGTGACGACGAGCGATCCGACGTTGAACGTCGACCCGTCGCGTGACGGCGTGGAGCCGGACATGGCGTTCACCGGCGCCGACGACACCGTGCCGTGGGTCGTCTGGTACGAGCAGGACGACAGCGGTGTTGGTCTCCACAACAACGAGATGGTGTTCGCCGCGAAGGCGACGAGCACCTCCTCCGCCGACGGCCAGTTCCAGTGGACCGCCGTCGGGATCAACGGTACCGGCCTGCTCGACACGTCCGGATCGACACCCACGAACAACAAGCCGTTTGGCTCGTGTGCCACTTCTACGGCTGCCGAAGAGGCGTGCTCTGTCAACGCGAACGCCGACGCCGACGCCGACGCCGAGGATCCGAGCATCGCTTCCGGGACGATGACGGCCGGCAACCCGACCGTTCCATGGATCGTGTGGGACGAGGGCTCCGCGGCGAGTCCGAACAACAACGGCGTGTTCGTGGCCCGTCTCGTCGGCGCCGGCGCGGCGGCGCGGTTCGTGATCGCCAACGCCGGCCAGCCGATCGGCACTGGCGACCGCGCGGATATCACGTTCTCGGGCAACACGCCGTACGTCACCTGGCACCACAACGGTCAGATCGTCGTCGGCCATTTCGCGACCCCTGACCAGTTCGTCAACGATCCCGCCCCCGTCGGCAGCAACGAGACCGACACGGTGCGCGCCCCGATCTCCTCAGCCTGCATCGCAACGCCGTTCAACGGTGACGGGTCCACGTGTCAGGCGGGAGCGGTCGGAACGCCGTTCTTCCTATACACCGACGGCAATTCATCTAACGCGAAGCTGCTGGCCGATGCGTACCAGCCCGACACGATCGTGACTGCAGCCCCGTCGAACATCGCCACGATCGGGGGAATGCTGAATGGTTCGGTCAATCCCGAGGGGGCGGCGGTCAACACGTCGTTCCAGTTCGGCCCGACGACCGCGTACGGCAGCACGACCGCGGCCCAGAAGTCAGCGGTCAGCGACTCGCCCGCGGCGTTCAGCGCCAACCTGGCAGGCCTCGCGCCCGGGACCACGATCCACTAT
Source organism: Solirubrobacteraceae bacterium (assembly GCA_049518835.1). GTDB lineage: Bacteria > Actinomycetota > Thermoleophilia > Solirubrobacterales > Solirubrobacteraceae > Palsa-465. The sequence continues at coordinate 1,494 of JBEKRJ010000628.1, read as the reverse complement.
CGGGCCGTGGTCACGAGCGACTTCGGCACGTCCTTCGGAGGCGACCAGACGCTGACAACGCTGTCTGCCAACGGCAACGAGTCCGTCGGCAACGCCCACGTAAAGGGCACGGCAGCGAGCGTCCGCGTCGCGTGCGCGGGCGTGAGCGGCCAGACGTGCAGCTTCGCGTTCCGGATGACCGTGACCAAGAAGATCCGCGGCCATAAGGTAATCGCGATCACGGCTCGCAAGAAGCCGAAGACCCGCAAGATCGTGACCACCGTCGGCTCGGCGCACGGCCTAACGCTCGCGGCTGGCCAGTCGGCAGTCGTGAGGGTGTCGCTGAACGGCACCGGCAAGCGCCTGCTGAGCAGCCGCCGGAAGCTTAAGGTGACGCTCGATGTCACCAGATCCACGGCGGTGGGCGCTCCAAGACCCTCTCGCGGACGGTTACCTTCAAGGCGCCGAAGCACAAGAAGCACCACTGATCACCGTGCGGATCGGCCCGTGCCTCGTCCCAGAGGGGACAGGGGCTCGGGCCGTTCGCCGTGCTCAGTGCAGTTTCGTGCGAAAGCGCGATAGGCGGGCGTAACGCCCCATTGATCAGGCGGCTCGGGCGTCGGCGGCAGCGGTTAGGGGTCGGTAGGCGCTCTTGTCGTGTAGCTGCTCGGGTGGCGCGATGCGGTAGCGGCCGGTGAAGTGATGTGGTAGCGGCCGAGCGGGCTGAGGCGCTCGATGTCGGTGTCGGCGGGCTCGACACCGTTTCCGTTGTTGACGGACACGGTGGTTGTGACGTCGCGGCGGGCAGCGCAACGGAGCGTGATGACGTGGTTCTGTGGCCGGAGCGGCGAACGACAGCGTGGTGATGAACAGCGTCGACGGGCGTGTCGTCGTCCGCAATTTGCGGTCTCCGCTGGCGTTGGCGACGGGGCTCGACGGAGCCGGTCGTGATCACCATCGCGGTGTCGTTTTCACCGACCGCAACGAGGTCTGCTAATCCTCCAACACGAGCTGCCCCTGGTCGCCGGCGAGCTGTGGTGCGAGCCTGGCGAGGTGGCGGAGAAAGACAGGCGTGAGCGTGTTGGCGATGATCATCGAGCCAGAGACGGTGGAGGCGGATCTGGCCGCTGGACGGATGCGCTGCCCGACCTGCGACGGTCCGCTCGCCCGTTGGCGGTTTGCCCGCGAGCGGCAGGTCCGGATGCGCGAGGGGATCCGCTCGATCAAACCCAGGCGGGCGTGCTGCCAGCCCCGTGAGACCACGCACGTGCTGCTGGCGGCCTGGGCGGTGCCGCGCCGGCGCGACGGCGCCGAGGTGATCGGGCAGGCGCTGCTGGACCACGCGCGCGGGCTGGGGCACCGCCGTATCGCGGCGCGGCTCGGGCGGCCGCCCGGGACGGTCCGCGGCTGGCTGCGGACGTTCGCCCGCCGCGCCGAGCAGGTCAGCGCTACCGCCTTGTGCTGGACGCGAGCGCTCGACACCTACGCGCTGGACCAGATCCGTCCGTCCGGCTC
>JBEKRJ010000627.1:0-4420 GCA_049518835.1 Solirubrobacteraceae bacterium | reverse complement strand
ACCCCGAGTTCCGCGAGCGCGTCACGTTCATCGCGCAACTGATGCCGTCACGCACCGACGTACCCCAGTACGCCGAGTATCTCGAGCGAATCGAGGCGGTCGTCGCGGTCGTCAATCACCGCCATGGCTCGCCGGACTGGATGCCGATCCAGCTGAAGCTGCGCGACGACCTCGAGGAGGCGGTCGCCGCCTACAAGCACTACGACGTGCTGATGGTCAACGCGATGTTCGACGGCATGAACCTGGTCGCCAAGGAGGGGCCGATCGTCAACGAGCGCGGCGGCGTCTCGATCCTGTCGGAGAACACCGGCGCCCACGAGGAGCTCGGCGAGTATGCGCTGTCGGTCAACCCGTTCGACATCCAGGAGCTCGCCGACTCGATCCACGCCGCGCTGACGATGCCCGCCCAGGAGCGCGAGCGCCGGCTGGAAGGGCTCAAGTCGATCGTCACCGCCCGCGATCCCGGCGACTGGATCGACGAGCAGCTGACCGACATCCGCAAGAAGGAGCTGGCCTGAGGCGCGTAGGGGTCCGCGGGCCCTTACCCTCCCCGGGGGTGACCGGCTGGCTCGCACGGCGTTGCTATAGTCGGCCGCCGCCGACCGGCCACCAACGATGACTTCGCACGCCCGCCTGTACGACCTGATCTTGCTGCTCTCGACGTCCGCGCCGGAGGAACAGCGCGCGAAGATCGTCACCGACGTCGAGACCGCGGTCGCGCAGGCCGACGGCTCGGTGGCGCGCCGCGACGACTGGGGCGCGCCGATCTCCGAGTCGCCCGCCGAGGAATAGGCGCCGCCCTCGTGGTGCCGGTCGCCGGCGCTCGCCCGAGACTCGTGGCTTGCGACCTGGACGGCACGCTGCTGCGCTCCGACGGCACGCTCGACGCGCGCACGGAGCTCGCGATCGCCGCCGCGCAGGCGACCGGCGCGCTGTTCGTGCTGTGCACCGCCCGGCCCGCTCGCTGGCTGGCGCCGCTGGCGCACGCCGTCGGTCGTCGCGGCGTCGCGATCTGCGCCAACGGCGGGGTCCTCTGGGACCTCGCGAGCGAGCGCGTGCTCGAGGCGTTCCCGCTGCAGCCGCGCGTTGCGAGCGACATCGTCGCGCTGCTCGAGGCGGCGGTTCCCGGCGGCGCGTGGGCGGTCGAGCGCACGACGGGCTTCGGGCGCGAGCCCGAGTACGAGCCGCGCTGGCCGGTCCCGGAGAACACCGTCGTCGATGCCGTGCAGGCGCTGATCGCGGTGCCGGCGGTCAAGCTGATGCTGCGCCACCGCGTCCTGACGGCGGATGTCCTGCTGCGCCGCGCCCGCGCGATCGTCGGCCATCTCGCCGAGCTGTCGCACTCCAACGCGACCGACACGCTGTTGGAGATCAGCGCCGCCGGCGTCAGCAAGGCCGCGGCGCTGGCCCGGCTGTGCGCCCAGCGCGGGATCGACGCCGAAGACGTGATCGCGTTCGGTGACATGCCCAACGACCTGCCGATGCTGCGCTTCGCCGGTCGCGGCGTGGCGGTCGCCAACGCCCACCCGGACGTACTCGCCGCCGCCGACGAGGTCACCGCCTCAAACGACGAGGCGGGCGTGGCGCTGGTGCTCGAGCGCTTCTACGGCGAGCGCGCTTGGGTCTGCGGCGTTCAGGCGCTGAGCCGGAAGTGGTGATCCGCGGACCGCGCGCCTTCGTACTGGTGATTGCTCGTGTTTCGACCCAGCCGCCGACTGCGCCCATCCGACCTGCGGAGCCTCGCCGACGAGGATCTGATGCAGCTCGTCCACGACGGCGAGGCGGGGGCGTTCGAGGTGATCTTCGACCGCCACGCGAGCGCCGCGTTCTCGCTCGCGTACCGGATGTGCGGCCGGCGCGCGATGGCGGAGGACGTCGTCCAAGAGGCGTTCCTGTCGCTGTGGCGCAGCGGCGCGCGCTATGACCGCGGACGCGGCAGCGTCCGCTCGTGGGTCCTGAGCGTGGTTCACAACCGCGCGATCGACGCCTTCCGGCGCGACGTTGCCAAGGACCGCAGCGACGTCGGCGACGATCTGCTGGCCCAGCTGCTGCCCGCGCCGGAGCTGACCGAACGCGAGGTCGAGCGCCGCGACGAGGCGCGTCAGATTCGCCATGCGCTGCAGGAGCTGCCGCCCGACCAGCGACACGTGATCGAGCTGGCCTATTTCGGCGGCTTCACGCACGCGGAGATCGCCGCGATGCTGCAACTGCCGCCGGGAACGGTGAAAGGGCGGATGCGGCTGGGCCTGGGCAAGCTGCGGCTGGCGCTTGGCGAGCGAGCGGAGGCCGTGCTATGACGATGGCTCCGATGTCGGACACGCACGACTGCGGCGGCGGCGACGCGGCCGCGTACGCGCTGGGCGCACTCGAGCCGGCCGAGGCCGAGGCGTTTCGCCGCCACATGGCGCAGTGCGTCGTGTGCCGCGACGAGGTCAACCAGTACCGTCGCGTCGTCGACACGCTGCCGCTCGCCGCGCCCCAGCATCCGGTGCCGCGGACGCTGCGACGGCGGGTGCTGCGCGACGCCCGCGCCGAGCCGCCCACGCCGGCGGGGCCGCGCAGACGCCGGCAGTGGCTGGCGGCGGTGCGCCCGGCGCACGTGCTCGCGACCGTGCTCGCGGCCGCGATCGTGGCCGGCAGCGGGCTGGCGCTGTTCTCCGGCGGATCCGGCGCGCGGGTGATCCGGACCCCTGACGCGTCGCTGCGGATCAGCGGCGGCCATGGCGAGCTGATCGTCGAGCACCTGCCGGCGCCCGCTGCCGGGCAAATCTACGAGCTCTGGATCGAGCACGGCACGCGGCCGCCGTCACCGAGCACGCTGTTCAGCGTCACCAAGCGGGGGACGGCCGACCTCGGCGTGCCCGGCGGCCTCGGCGGGGTCAGTGCGGTGCTCGTGACGCAGGAGCCGGACGGAGGCACGTCGGCGCCGACCAGCGCACCGGTGATCGTGGCCAGGCTGTGAGCGCCGGGTAGTCGGTGGCCGCCGCAACTCCTGGCATAGTTTCGAGTTGACCTAGATGATGGTTTGGCGGCGGTCGGTGCATGTCCTAGTCGTGCTGGTGGCTGCGCTCGCATGGGGTGCGGGCGGCGCGCTCGCAGCCGGTCCGGCGGTGGCGGTATTCCCCACGCCGGGCTCGATCGCGTCGCTGCCAGGCACGCAGATCGTGTTCCGGGGGATCCCCGCGGGGAGCATCGGCCAGGTCCAGGTCGTGGGTTCGACGACGGGCAGCCACACCGGCCAGATCGAGGCCGATTCCGACGGCCAGGGCGCCAGCGTCGTGCCCGCCAGGCCGTTTGCAGCCGGCGAGAAGGTGACGGTCACCACCGGCCTGAACATCATTGGTTCCACCAATGGCGCCTTCTCGTTCACGGTCGCGACGCCGTGGGGATCGATCGAGCCCGCGAAGATCCCGCTCGTGCCGGCCGGCTCCAACGGCGTTGCGCACTTCGCCTCGCGCCCTGACCTGCAGCCGCCATCGGTGGCCGTGACCAAGAACGTCGCCCCCGCCACGACCGGCGACATCTTCGTCGCGCCACAGGAGGGCCCGGCGCAGAACGGGCCGATGATCCTCGATCCCTCCGGCAACCTGGTCTGGTTTCACCCCCTGCCCGCCAACCAGATCGCGACCGATTTCCGCGTCCAGCAACTTGGCAGCCAGCCGGTGCTGACGTGGTGGGAGGGCTACACGAACGACGGCAGCGGACGTGGCCAGGACGTGATCTTCAACACCGACTACCAGCAGATCGCAGTCGTCCACGCCGCCGACGGGCTGCAGGGATCCGACCTGCACGAGTTCCTGCTGACGCCCCAAGGCGACGCCTACATCGTCGCGGTTTCGCCGCTGCACTGGGATCACATGACCCGCCCGCTGATGGACTCGGTGATCCAGGAGATCGACGTCAAGACCGGCCTGGTGCTGTTCGAGTGGCACGCGCTGGACCACATCCCGTTGAGCGAGTCGTTCTTCAAGACCAACGCGCCGGGGTACGTGTACGACCCGTATCACATCAACTCGGTCTCGCTCGACGCCGACGGGAACCTGCTGGTGTCGCTGCGCGACACGTGGGCGGTCTACAAGATCAACCACCAGACGGGCGCCGTGATCTGGACGCTCGGCAGCAACCGCAACAACTTCAAGCTGGGCGCCGGCACCGCGACCGCCTTCCAGCACGACTTCAACCCGGTCGGGGACGGCACCTTCATGGAGTTCGACGACGGCGCCGGACCGCCGACCGTCCACTCCCAGTCTCGCGCGCTCAGGATCGCGGTCAATACCAGCAACATGACGGCGACGCTCGTCAGGCAGTACACGCATGCGCCGGCGCTGAGCTCCAACTTCGAGGGCAGCGCGCAGCTGTTGCCCAGCGGCGATGTGTTCGTCGGGTGGGGCCAGCAGCCCTACTTCTCCGAGTTCAACGC
>JBEKRJ010000626.1:0-3669 GCA_049518835.1 Solirubrobacteraceae bacterium | reverse complement strand
GAATCGCGAAGCTGGCGTGCGTGCCGAAGGCGAGGAACGCGCTGATCATGCCGGCTCCGACACCGCCGAGCCCTCCCGGCAGCGGCAGCGCGTTCGCGAGCGCCCCGACGAAGTAGGCCATCACGATCACCGCGGCAGTCGGGGACGAGCCGAACGCGTGGAAGCCGGTCCAGAGCGTGGCGATGTCGAAGCCCAGTAGGCGATCGCGCTCAGTCATGGCTTGCGCTCCCTGATCAGCGGGCATGCGATGCCGAGCGCGTCGTGAACTGCCCAAGGCGCGCTGGCGAGGCGCGCCAGCAGGCGTCGTCCGCGCCCCGCGCCGGCGAGCGGTTTCATCCGGCGCTCGAGTCATTGGGCAGCGCGCCCATGCACAGCAATCCCGCGATGGCGGTCGTCCCAAGGATCGCGGGAGCGACGGTCAGCGTCCAGGGCGCGCGCCCGGCGAACAGTCCGCTGTGCAAACCGACGCCGAGTACGACCGCCCAGCGAAGACCCAGTAGAGGAAGAACTCGAAGGTCAGGACTCCGACGCTGCGCGTGCTGAGCCCGAGGCGCGCAGCGCCCAGACCGTCAGCACGACCCAACCGGCGCCCGCGGCCGCGAACAGCTTGGTCGCCACGACTCCGGCCATCGTTATCTGGTAGCTCGCCTTCCACCCGATCCGCACGCCGTGGCACGAGAAGACCGTGCGGAACAGCGCGACGTAAGCGCCGAGGGAAAGGGCTTCGAGGACGATCCCGAAGGCGAGCCATTTCGGGTCCCCCGCGCGCAGCCTAGCCTGCGCAGGGTTGGCCCGAGTGCGCTCATCAACCGAGCATGCTGGCTGGTTGGGGTGGGGCCTTCGTCAGGGAGCAGGCGTGGTCTGCGTCGTCGTGAGGCTGACGGTCGGGGGTGTGGTGCTAGTCGTCGGCGTGATGGTGCTGGACGTGTTAGTCGTAGCACTAGTCGTCAGCGCGGTGGAGCTGTGCGTGGTCGTAAGCGTAGAGCTGTTTGTCGTCAATGTCGCTCCGGTCGTGGTCGTGGTCGCGGTCTTGGTGGTCGTCGTCGTTGGGGTGGTCGTGGTCATCGTCGTCGTCGGCCTTGTTTTCTGCTTCGCGTCCGCCGAGCCGCCGAAGAACGTCGTCGGCTGGCCATTGCCGGTGATGGAGCGTCCGGCGAGGAGGTCCGGCACCGTGTACAGCGCGACGACGATGGCGAAGGCGATCAAGCCAGTGACGAGGGCCGGCCGCCAGCGGGGACGCCAACTGTCGGTCTTGTAGTACTTGATCGTCCCCGGGTCCGCGCTGGGCGTGTTGGCGGCGCGCGGCTCAACGTGGCGGCGCGGCCGCGACCAGCGCAGGAACTCGGAGACAAGCGCCACGACCACGGGCGTGGCAGCCGCGCTGATGAGCGTCCCCTTGCCCCAGAACCGAGAGGCCGCGAACGACGCCGCGGCGGACGCGAGGCTGGCGATGATCAACGTTTCCAACGAGATGCCGCTGCCGGGTCCGTCGTCCTTGCGGCCTGCGTTGGGGATGAGCGACCCCACAAGCTCAGCCTAGTCCTAGTCCCCCGCAGGGCTCGAAGGTCGAGGCTGTCAAGCCCCGACTGTCAGGCGTCGGATGGCTCCAAGACCTGCCCGCTGTAGTCGTCCCGAACGCCGGCATGGCCTACGCCTGTGCAGGGAGGATTAGTGGGGTATTCCCATCAGACGAAGCACAGCGACGCGACCGCCCACGCGACCACCAGCGCCGCCGCTGCGCTTTCGCGCTCGGGCCCATGTTCATCGGGATCTGGAGGATCTGCAAGCACAGGCGAAGTACGCCCGCCCAATCAGGATGCGGGCCGCTTTTAGCTTTAGCGATCTCGAGTGCATTCACGCTCCCGCAGAGCCACGTTTCGCTCGTTGTCGAATGGGACTGATTCGGACCACGTCCCAGGCCAGGTGGCACGACTCGAGCGCGCCGATGAGCCAGCCGCTGGGATCGAGCTGCCAGCGGCCCAGTCCGTGACGGGCGGAGGTAGGGAACGCGTGGTGGTTGTTGTGCCATGCCTCGCCGAACGCGAGTGGTGCGAGCCACGCTAGGTTGCGTGACTGATCGCCTGTGGTGAACGGCCGCCGGCCGAAGTGGTGGCACAGCGAGTTGACGCTGAAGGTCACGTGATGTACGAGGAAGACCCGCACGGCACCGCCCCACAACAGTCCGGTGAGCCCGCCCATGACAGAGCCGGTCAGCGCCACGCCGAGTCCGAACGGTACGGCCAGCCCGGCCAGCACCCAGAGGGGGAAGGTCCGGCTGATGAACCGCAGGTCCCGATCGGCGAGCACATCCTTGGCGTAGCGGGCGGGGTTGGCCATGTCCTTGCCGCGCAACATCCAACCGACGTGCGCATGGCCCAGCCCGCGTAGCGCTCCGCGCCACCCCTGCGCATAGTCGACATGGGGACTGTGCGGGTCGCCGGCCTGGTCGGAGAAGCGGTGGTGCTTGCGGTGCGTGGCGACCCACTCGATCACGGGCCCCTCGACCGCCATCGAGCCCAGCACGGCCAGCACCACCCGAAGCGTGCGTGTCGTCTTGAAGCTGCGGTGGGTGAAGAGCCGGTGATAGCCGACCGTGATACCCAGCCCCGTGAGCGTATAGGTGACCGCGAGGACGAGCAGATCCTGCCAATGCAGCGTCCCGCCCCACGCCAGCCACCCCGCCAAAGCCAACGCCGCCGCCGGGACGGCGAACAGCAGCGTCCGCACAACGCGCTCGGACATCTCGTGCTCGATCGGCACCATCTCTGCAGCACCGCGCGATGCGGCCGTCGTACTCATGACGCCAGGTCCTGTTCGAGGTGCATTTGGACGGCCGGCTCGACGTGGTCGACGTCGCCGATCTCTACATCGTCGCGGGTCGCGGTCAGTGTGAACATGCGGTCGACGTTCGGTGGCGCGCGCAGGAGAATCAGCCGGCGGCCAGCCTCCCGAGCGCAAAAGCTGGCGTGGACGATCGCGAGCACGCCCGCGGTGTCGATGAACCGCAGCTCGCGCAGGTCGAGCACAACCAACCCCGCCTTCAGCTGAGGCTCGCTCAGCGTCCGCTCCAGCTGCGGCACTGTCGCACGGTCCAGCTTGCCGGTTACTTGCACCCACGCAGCTTTCGGACCGCCGTCCGTCCACGAACAGGCAAACGCAGACGACAGCGGCTCCGCGCCTTCGGCGACCGAATCGGGGAGAACCAGCGCGTCCGGCATCGTGACCTCCGGGGTTAGTTAGGTGGACCCTCGGAAGTCAGGTCGTGCTGCCCAACCCGCGTGCTCCGGGCCGACATCACAATGGATGCCCTCCAACATCCAGATTACTCCTCACGTCAAACCACGCCGTCGCTTCGGCCGCCGTGGCGAGTCACGAACTCGCCGAGGCGCTCCGTCAGCCCAACAGCCGCGGGGGGCGGCCGCGATCTCTACGCCGTCGATGAGATCGGGTGGGGGCGAGAACGAACACCTCGCCGTGTCCATGCGCTGCGAGGGGGAGACGTACTCGCCCGCGGTATTTCGGGTGGCTCCCCGGCGACAGCCAGTAGTAGTCGGCGTCGTCGGCCACGTGGCGCTGGCGCGCCGGCCGCTCACTACGGCGACGCAGACTTGACCGATGTGGTCCGGGGGTCATCCTTCGGGTTGGGCTTGTGACGTGGATGGGGTGGGC
>JBEKRJ010000625.1:0-3669 GCA_049518835.1 Solirubrobacteraceae bacterium | reverse complement strand
GTTTGGAGAGGCCGAGCAGCATGTCGATCGTCGTCGACTTGCCGGCGCCGTTCGGCCCGAGCAGCGCCGCCGTCTCGCCCGCCGCGATCGAAACATTGATGCCGCGCACCGCGCGGATCGGGCCCTGCGGGCCCCGGTAGGACTTGGCCAAGTCGTGGAGGCGGATACCGCCGTTGATCTTGGCGGTCGGGCCATCGGTTCGCTTGGTCGCTGCGGTCGTCATCGCGTGATCCGACCTCGGCTACACCGCCCTGTCGTACCTTGCATTAGTCGTCAGGAGCACAGTGCCGCGAAGGCCTGTTTCCCTGTCCCCCTCTCAATCGGTACGGGCGGTCCTCTCGAACACAGCGTACCGATGGTCTAGGTCGCGCCCGCGGCGGGCCATGCTTTCGATCCACCGCACCTCCCTGATGACAACCGCGGACCCGCAATGCGCGGAAACCGAGACGGCCAGAACCGCGGTCAGCTCCGCCGAGCTGTGCCGCTTTGTCGCCGATCCGGACACAGAGCCGAGACTTCTGCTCCAGCGCTCCGTGGCCCTTGATGCGGACGTTGATCGGCCGTCCGGCGGCGTCGATCCAGCCGCCGGCGAAGAACCACTTGGACCAGCCGCCGCCACCCAGCTTGACCCAGGGAGTCGAGCGTCGGGGCGGGTCGCCTGCGCCTCCGGCCCCGCCGAATGCCCGCCAGCCGCCTTCAGGGTCCGGCTCGACTATGTATACGTAGTGGAAGTTGTGAACCGCCGGTCCGAGGCGGCGTGCGTTCCGTCAAAGGTCACGAAGTGGATGCGCCGGAGCTCGGACCGTCCATGCTTTACGAACCGCACGGTCGCGAGATCCGCTTGCTCAGCATTCCCGCCGCGCACGACGCCCGACTGGATCCCACGAGCGCTGGTCGGGCCAGGCTCCCGGGCGCCGAGCGGGCCGGCGACTTTGTCGAGGATCGCCTGTTCTGGATCGGGGGAGCCCATCGACATCAGTTCAGCACATGCGGCCGAAGCTCCGAGCGATTCATCGCGCCGCCTGGCGAACCGCCTCGACCACCGTCGACTCCCGCTTCTGCTGCTAGCCGAACGGCATCAGAAGGAGAAGCGCCACGACGATGTCTGCAGCGGCGACAGAGCGGCACAGTTGTTATCGGGGCCGGGTGATGTCAGCTTCGCGGTGGGCTCGTGTCGAGCTGCAATTCGCCGACGGGCTCACACTCAACGACGATGCCACGGAAGACGTCGCGCCGTTCATCACGGACGAGCCCGTTACGATGCCCGAGACGATCGTGGTGCTCGACGCCGATGCAACGAGATCGCGACTCATCCCGCGTTTCCGGGCTTAGGCTAGGGGCTGACCGCTTCCGGATCGTCGCCGACGGGGACATGGGCGCCGCGCCTCCGCGGGTAGATCGGGCTGTAGCCGGACATCTGTTCGCTGCGACGGCCCCGGCGTCATTCGAACGACGTTTTACGGCTGTGCCGCGGTGAAGGCGGCAAGCGGGGCAGCTCACGTCCTCAGTGCGGAAGGCGGGACGACGCCTTCCGGGTGGAACAATCAAACGGTGCTGGAGACGCTCGACGAGCTGAGAGACCTCCAGCGGCTACTGGATCAGAGCGCGGCCACGGCGGGCGCCCACCTGCGGTCCATCACCACCGCGGAGCGCCGCTTGGACGCGCGTGAGGTGTGCGACCGCCTGGCTGACATGCGGCTGATCGTCGTCGCCACCGTGACGGCCGTGGGAGGCCGTTGTCCGGCCCAGTTGACGGCTACTTCCGGCGAAGCGCTGGCCGTGACCGTCTATGGCCAAGCCGAGCTGTTCGAACTCTCGGATCCCGCGGCCAGCGAGCTTCGCCAGGCCATGCTCGACCACTACCTACCGCTTCAAGGGCCCTCATTTCAGGTGTGGCTGGACGACGTGGACGCGCTCGGCGCGAGGATCCACGCTGACCGGATGTTTACATTCCACTCGGCGGACTGCGACTGACAGCTCGACTTCCACAGGACTGCAAAACGAGGGAAGGCTCTCCGAAGCCGGTTAGTGCCGAGCCCTCCTTTCTCGACCGTGCGGCGCCTCAACTGACGCGCGTGAGCATGGCGGTGTAGCCGCCGCTAGGCGACTTCCAGGCGCCCGAGTAGGAGCGTCCATCTTCGCTGAAGTGGTCCTCGAAGAGGTTGTCCGAGCCTTTGTCCCCCGAACCAGATCCTGATCGTGTCGCCGTCGATCTCCAACGTGTCGGTGAAGTTCGCGCCGTGGACGTCCATCTAGTGGGAGCGCAGCGTCTGCGTGTCCTCGTCGAAGCCAACGGACTCGACGCCCGTGATCTGTCGATCGCCAGCCCTCGCGTCGACGCGCTGAATCAAGAAGAAGCCGCCCTCCATCACTAATCACTCGAAGATCATGTGGCCCTCAAGGAGCGATCCCGTCACCTGCCATCTACCGATCAGCCGATCCAGCTGACGCAGCGCCGGACACGGCTCCACTGGCAGGCGCCCGGCCGGGTGGTTGTTGCGATCTGCCACGTTGACCTTCCTCGTTTCGATCGTGCGTGTGTCCGCGGCCGTCATCTGGGCGCGAGGTTGCCGGTCAGCCGCCGTGTGCGTAGCGCAGCGACCCCGGTGTGTCGAGCAGTTCGCCGGTCTCCAACAGCGTCTTTAGACCCGAAAGGATCATCGGCCAGCCGCCGTAGAGCTCCGCGTTGGCGTTCGGGGGTAGCTGGTCATGGACGACCGTGAGCCGGCACGAGGTTCCCACGGGCTCGATCTCCCAGGTGACTCGGGTGGTGCCCTGCGCTTTGACGTCCTCGCTCCAGAGCGCATTGAATGTCTGGACGAGGAGCCGCGGCGGCTCAACCGTGACGTTCTCCCCGGCCGCGATGTCCACGACGCCCGGCACAGCCGAGGTGTAGGTCTCTCCTTCCTTCCAGCTGGAGTGGGTCTCGACCCCGAAGCTGTACTTGGCGCGCTCGGACGGGTCGATGATCGCGGCCCACAGCCGCTCGGGCGTCGTCTTGATGAAGACCTCGAAGACGACCGTTCCGGCGGCCACGGGGGCGCTGCCGTTAGCCCATGAGACGGGGGTGAGAGTGTTCACGGCGTGATCCTCCAGATGGGCCTTGAGCGCGCTGAGCGTTGCCGCCCACGGCTCAGCGTATTTGCTCACCCACCTGTCGTGGACGAGCCGGATGGGGACCGTGTTCAGGTAGTGGAGCTTCTCGCGACCCTGTCTGCGAGTCGTCACGAGTCCGGCCTGCTCGAGCACGCCGAGGTGCTTCATTACGCCGAAGCGCGACATCTCGATCCGCGTCTCGAGCGCGCTCAGAGTCTGCCCGTCGCGCCTGAAGAGCTCGTCGAGAAGGCCGCGGCGGGTGGCGTCGGCGAGCGCCTTGAACACCTTGTCCATGGCGTCGATTATACGTGACCATTCGGTCACATGTCAAGGTGGTCTGATGCGCCCACAACGCAGGAGTCGTCGGGCCGGCCCTTCGGCGCGGCGCCTGACGATCTTGCCCCATCCAACCGCCGGCGATCGCGGGCGCCGGCGCTTCCGCTTCGATCGATTATGTGCAGGTGGTTTGTGAACGTGCAGTAGCTGCGGGGGATTGACGTCGTTCGCATGTGATCGACGTGGGCGAGCGGTCGGCTTGGTTGACGCGTTGACGAGGTACGAAAGAAACGAAAG
>JBEKRJ010000624.1:0-3670 GCA_049518835.1 Solirubrobacteraceae bacterium | reverse complement strand
GGACCGGCGCTTGACGAGCGGCTTGATCCGCCGCCGCAGGCGCTCGAGCTGCGCTGAGTCGCCGGCGCGCTCGATCGGCCGCGCGTACTGCTCGGCGAACCGCCCGGGGTCGGGGAACAACCCGGGGGCGGTGATCGACAGCAGCGACCACAGCTCCATCAGGTTGTTCTCCATCGGCGTGCCGGTGATCGCGAGCTTGAACGGCGCGGCGAGCTCGCGGACGGCACGGTAGGTCTTGGCCTGGTGGTTCTTGACGTACTGCGCCTCGTCGAGCAGCAAGCCCGCCCACGACACGCGCTGGTAGGTCTCTGCCTCCAGCCTCAGCAGCGTGTACGTCGTGACCACGAGATCGGCACTTGCGACGGCTTCGATCGCGCGTCCAGACCGCGCCAGCGTGTCGGTGATCGCCTCGACCCGCAGCCCGGGAGCGAAGTGCGCGGCCTCCGCGACCCAGTTGGACACGACGCTGGTCGGCGAGACGACGAGGAACGGACCGACGCAAGCGTCGCGCTCACGGGCGTGGCAGATCATCGCCAGCGCCTGGAGCGTCTTGCCGAGCCCCATGTCGTCGGCGAGGATCCCGCCCAGCCCGAGCTCCCACAGCGTCGCCAGCCAGCCGAAGCCCTCGCGCTGGTACGGGCGAAGCAGTGGCGCGAGCGCTGCCGGGGGCTCGTGTTCGCCGATCGTCTCGAGCGACAGCAGCGCGTCGACGTGGCGCTTCCACTCCTGCGCCTGCTCGGTGACGATGCCGAGCGCCGCAAGCTCATCCCACAGGCCCGCTTGATAGCGGCTGATCCGCAGCGGCCCCGAGGGCGAGTCGGTCAGTGCCCTGGCCTCCTCGATCAACGTCCGCAGCGACTGCAGCCGCGGCGCCAGCAGCGAGAAGTGGGCGCCGTCGTCGAGCAGCATCCGCGACTGGCCGTTGGCGAGCGCCACGAACACCTCGGCGAACGGCAGTTCGCGGCCCTCGACGCTGATCGTCACGCCGAGGTCGAACCAGTCGCGCTCGCCCGCGATGTCGGCGGTGGAGACGCCGATCTCGAGCGAGTCCTCGACGTCGCGGTAGTCGGGCGGCTCGCCGTCGACCTGCACCGTGACATCCGGCAACTGCGCCAGTCGCGGCAGTTCCTCGGTCGCCAGCCGCATGCTGTCGATGCCCGCCAGCGAAACGGCCGTCGTGCCGGCCGGGCGACCGTCGACATCGAGCAGCCCGAAGCGCGCAAGCCCGCTGTCGGCGAGGACGGTACCGTTGACGATCGCGCGCTCGGCCTCCGGATCACGGAACCCTGCGCTGCCGTTGTAAGCGCCGAGCGGCGCCCGTTGCATCGTTTCGCCGACCTGATAGGCCCACTCCCACCCGACCGCGACCGCGTGCCCTGAGCCGTAGCTCGCGCGCAGCACGAGCGACGGCGGCGAGATCTCGGGCGGGGTGAACGAGCCGTCCGACGAGACGACCGTCGCGAGGTGGCGCAGGCCGGGGCACAGCTCGTCTGCGAACCGCTGCAGCTCGGTCGCAGGGATCTCGAGCCGCTGTCGCTCGAGCACCATCCGCCGCAGCTGCGGCGCCGCCGGTCGCGCGAGGCGGACGAGGTGCAAGCGCCACTGCTCGGCGCCCTGCCCGGCCGCGACGTCGGTGCGCTGCGCGCAGACGAGGCCGTGGCCGCTGGGCCCGAGGAACAGCAGCGGCTCGAGCTCGGCGGCGTGGTCGCCTTCGACCCCGATCACCGCGCGCACGAGCGAGCCGCCCGTGTCCCCACGCGTCACGTCGATCAGCAGCTCGCCACGATGGCGCTGGACCTCGCCGAGCGCCGGCTGCGCGTGCACGACAGCAAGTCCGAGCCGCTGCGCGTCGTCGAGCAGCGACCACAGCTGCGGGCTGTCGCAGGCGCTGAGGTCGAGCGTCTTCTCGCCGCCGTAGCTGTAGGCGTAGTAGCCGCCCCGCCCCTCGTGGGCGCGGTGAATCGCGTGCAACTCGCGCACGAGCGCAAGATGATCGGGACGGATGCCGGCCTCCTTGACCTGCCACGAGTCCAGCCCGCCCCAGCTGAGCGCGCCGTTGACCCAGCCACCGCGGGCACCGGCCCGCATCAGCCGCGCCATCAGGCGCGGGGTAATCTGGCCCGGGGACCGATCCTCCTGCAGCGTCAGCTCGATCGCCATCCGGTGGCCGGTCGACTGCGTCGCCGGCGCCTCGATCAGCGCGCGCAGCGACGTCTCCCAGGGGGATGGCTGGGGCGCGGCAGGGGGCGCCGCCTCGAGCCGGCGCGGAGACTGGCTGTGAGCGGGGCGGCGGACGCCGCGGTCGTCGGTCGCGGCGATCACGATCGCCGCGACGTGCTTGCAGTTGTGCCCGACCGGACAGGTGCACTCGCCGTCGGCAAATGCGAGCTGGCCCTCGTCGTCGGGAGAGAAGTAGGCGGCGGTGTCGTACAGCGCGCCCAGCCCGACCACGCGGCCGAGCAGCGTGTCGCCCTCTGGATCCCACTCGATCGTCACGACCCGGTTGCCGCGAGCGTACGTGCGCCCGCGCTTGAACGACGTCGATCCGACGGCGGCTTCGATTTCGGCCAGTTCGAGTTGGCCCAAGTCAGCGATTGCAGCTAGCACGACTAGGCAAGATACGACTTGGCCCGGACGGGGAGGCTGCGAACGGCAGCGCCGACGTCCAGCGTCGCGCGCCCGCGACCGAGCGCGCGAACGTCCTACTGCTGGCTGGCGCTAATCGTTGTTCTCCGACGGTCCCTCTGGGCGCTCGACGGGACGGCGACGCTCGGCATCGCGTGAGCGATCCTCGAGCACGTACTGTCCTTCTTCCTCGGCCTGCTGGTGAAATGGCATCAAGTTGTCGTGCATGGCGAGAAAGTAGGTTTCGCGGGCCGCGCCGACATCCGTGAAAAGGTCCCATCGTGGTGGGTGGTAAGACGCCGTCTGGCCAGCGGACGCACCCGTTCCCGCGCGGCGCTCAGCGCCCATGTCCCTGCGCGAAAGCGCGGACGCCGCGAGGCCGAGTCCTGTCGGCCGCACGTCATATGATGATCGTATGACATTTATCGAACAACTCCATCAATCGATCGCAAACCGGCTGCAGGAGCTGAGGTCTGAGATCTCCAAAATCGAGGACGCGTATCGAGCGTTGAACAACGGCGCTGCCAAGCCGCAAGCTAAGGCGCACAGCAATGGCAACCGGCGCCCGTCGCAGCCGGCGGCCCGCAAGCCGCGGCCCGCGAGCAAGGTGATGCGTGCCGAGCAACTGGAGCAGCTGCTCGGCGAGTCCAGTGACGGACTGTCGACGAGCGTGATCGCGCAACGCGGCGGTGCGGTTCCCGCTCAGGTGCTGGCGCTGCTCAGGGAGCTCGAGCAGGCAGGTCGCGTTCGCCGAACCGGAGAGCGCCGCGGCACCCGCTGGCACCTCGTCACCGACGAGGACCGGATCGCACAGCGAGCCGCCGAGCTCGCCGGCCGGTCCAAGGTGCCCGTCTGAGCCCCGGGGACGAGTCTGCGTGACGTCCGGCTACGATGCCGACGATGAAGCTGGAGCGTTTCACGCGCGCCGATTGGGTCGTGGCGGCCCTTGGCGTGCTGCTGGCGATCGACCTGTTGTTTTTGCCGTGGTTTCACATCAGCGTCACGGTCGGGCCGATCACCCTGGCGGCCGACTCCAGCGCGACCG
>JBEKRJ010000623.1:0-3677 GCA_049518835.1 Solirubrobacteraceae bacterium | reverse complement strand
CTTGTCGCGCGGCCGCGCGCGCACGGCTCGTGGCTGTGGCCAGAAAGCGCGCTGCCGGGTCGTAGGCATTGGTGCGCCGGGTTCCGCAGATCACGCAGTAACGCTGACTGGCCTCTACCGGAGCGCCGCATTGATCGCACGCTTCGTATGGCTGCTGCTCGGGCTCAGCTGCGGCGGACAGGCTCATCGCTAGGCGAAGATCGTCGACAGAGCATAAACCTGGACGTGCGCGCCCGCCGGGCTGCCGACCAGGCCGAGGGAGACGCTCGCGCGCGCGCCGCCGTCGAGCTGCGCGACCGTCGCGCGCCCCACTGCCACAGCCCGCCCCGACCTGCTCGCCACCGCGTAGACCTGAAGGCCATATTGCGGGATCCCGGACGGGTTTGTCAGCGCGACGCGCAGCTGTCCGGCAATTGTCACGCGGGCCACGGCGGCGATCTGCGGCAGCGCCCGCACGGTCGTCGTCGGCGGCTCGCCGGCGACGCCGACGAGCGCAAACGGTCGCCCACCGACGGGCGTCCGCTCGCCGCCGGCCAGCACCCACACACCCTGAGCGCGTGGCGCGATCGACGGGACGTGAGCCTCGTAGTAGCCCGTATTGGCGGCGCCGTTGAGATACAGCTTGCGGCCACCGACGCCGATCACGCCAACCGAGATCGGCAGGTCGGTGAGCGGACGCGGCGACATGTTGGCAACCCGTACGGCGAAGCCGACGTCGGCGCCCGACCGGATCAGCGCGATCCCCTCGACGCGGACGAGCGGGTTCTGGTAGGTGACGCGAACCGTGGTCTCGGTCGCGAGCGTGCGCTCGTTGAGCAGCACCGTGCGCGCGTTGCGTTGTTGCGTGGTCACGCAGCCGCACAGCGCGACAGCCGTCGCGATCGCCGCGGGCGCGACCTTGGCCCTAGCCAAACGCACCGGAGATGTACTCCTCGGTTTGCTGCTCGCGCGGGGAGCTGAAGAAGGCGCCCGCTCGTCCGTACTCGACAAGCTTGCCGAGGTACATGAATGCCACGTAGTCCGCGACCCGGTAGGCCTGCTGGAGGTTGTGGGTCACGATCACGACCGCGACATCGTCGCGGAGCTTCACGATCAGGTCCTCGATCACCTTCGTTGACAGCGGGTCAAGCGCCGAGCACGGCTCGTCGAGCAGCAGTACCTCGGGATTGGCGGCCAGCGCCCTGGCGATGCACAGCCGCTGCTGCTGGCCGCCTGAGAGCGCAAGCGCGGGGTGGTCAAGATTGTCGGCGACCTCGTCGAGGAGCCCGGCGCGGGCGAGGGCCTCGCTGACGGCGCCGCGGACGTGCTTGCGCCTCGGGCGCCGCTTGGCTTGCTCGCGCAACACGTACGCGACGTTGTCGAACACGCTCATCGGGAATGGGTTTGGCTGCTGGAAGACCATCGTTACCCGCCGGCGCAGCTCGGTCGGCTCCAGCTGCGCAATGTCGATCTCGTCGAGCGTGATCCGCCCGCTCGAGGACGCGCCGGTCGTCAGCTCGGTGAGGCGGTTCAGCGACCGCAGCAACGTCGTCTTGCCGCACCCCGACGGTCCGATCAGCGCCAGCACCTCGCCCTGTCGGATCGGCAGCGAGACCGAGTCGACCGCCAGCTTGCGCCCGTAGCGCACCGACAGGCCTTCGACCTGCATCCGCTCGATCGACACCAACGCCGCTGGCGCCCGGCGGGCGGTAGTGACGAACCGCGGTGGCGCAGGCGAGACGGCGCCGCCGTTGATGTTGGGGTCAACGGGCGGCGCGAACGGTCCGGGCAGCGTCGCGACGCGCCGTTCGGATCCCGTCAGCCGCCGGACCGGGGGTGGCTTGCTCAGCTCCATCGCAGCCTTCTGGCACGACGCCCCGCGACGTCGACGATCACGTTGAGCGCGAGCACGATCGCGATCAGCACGAAGGCCGCTGCATACGCCTTCGTCGGCTGGTTGAGCTCGCCGCTCGGGGCGTTGTTGTAGATGTAGCTGGTCAGCGTGCTGCCCTCGCCGCGCAGCGTGCTCAGCAGCGGCGGTCCGCCGGCGCCCTGGAACGTGAGCGTTCCGCCGAGCAGCACGAGCACAATCGCCGTGTCGCCGATCACCCTGCCCAGCCCGAGCATCGCGCCGGTCATCACGGACGGCCGTGCGGCGGGCAGCAGCACGCGACGGGTGGTCGCAATCTTGGTCTTGCCGACCGCGTATGAAGCCTCACGGACGTGCCGCGGGATTGCCTGCAGGCCCTCGCGCACATTTGCCACGATCATCGGCAGCGCCACCAGCGAGAGCATCGACGCGGCCGCGAAGAACGAGTATCCGAGCACGATGCCGTGGGTCTTCTGGCTGAGGAAGCCCAGCACCGGGCTCTCGAACAGCAGCAAGCCGAACAGGGCGAGGACGATCGAGGGAGCGCCGGCGAGCATCTCGATCGTCGACTCGACCAGCCGCGCGAGCACGCCGGGACGGCCATACTCGCTCAACCAGACCGCGATCCCGATCCCGACGGGCATCGAGATCGCCGTCGCCATCGACCCGAGGATCACCGTGCCGAGCAGCGGATCGAGGAACCCGCCGGTCTGCGACTGGTTGAACCCGGCCGTCGGGTTGGTGGTCAACAGGCTCGGGCGCAGGTACCGCAGCCCCTCGACCAGGAAATAGATCACGATCGCTGCGGCGAGCGCGCAGAACAGCAGCCCAAGCGTCCACGCGAGCGCAAGGCCGAGGCGATCCGAGATCCGCCACGAGGCGCTCGAGTCCACCCGCCGCGGGCGGGGCCCAGGCGGCGGCTGCGGGCGCGCAGCGATCGCCTCGGTGGCGCTCACGCGGCCAACCCGTACCGCTTCATCGGCTGCTTGGCGGCCCAGCCCGTAAACGACAGCATCACCGCCGAGAACAGCAGCACGGCCGCGATCGCGAACAGCGTGTGCTTCATCGGCGGCGAGCTGAGCTCGTCCTGGTTGCGCAGGATCGTGGTCGCGAGCGGCTGCGATGGCTCGAACGCGAAGATGATCCCGTCGGCCGGGTTGGGAGCGAAGGCGACCCCGCCCGACACCATGCTCAGCATCACAGCCTCGCCCAGGCCGCGCGCGGTCGCGAGCACCGTGCCGGCGACCAGGGCCGGCCGGGCTGTGCGCACGCCGACCTTCCAGAACGTGCGCCAGCGGTTGACCCCAAGCGCCCACGAGCCCTCGAGCCAGTTGCGCGGGACGGCGCGCAGGCCGTCGCTGAACACCGCGATCATCACCGGGGCGATCATCACGGTCAGGATCAGCACTGCGCACAGCAGCCCCTGGCCGCTGAGGTTGATCGTCGGCGAGACCGACGCTTTCTCGCGTTGCGTGATCAGGTCGTTGCCGATGAACGGCACCAGCACCAGCACGCCGAGCAAGCCGTAGATCACCGAGGGGATGCTCGCGAGCAAGCGGACGACCGGCTCGAGCACTCGCTTCAGCGGTCCGGGAGCGAACTCGACGATGAACACGGCGACGAACAGCGAGCACACGAACGCGATCGCGACCGCGCTCAGCGTGATCACGATCGTGCTCCAGATCAGCGGCCACGCGTGCAGCGTGTAGACCGGGGCGGTAGCCAGATCTCCGGACGTGGCGATCTTCTGCAGCTGCTGGTCGACGCTGCCGCCCCCGCTGCCAAACCACGACAACCCGTTGTGTGAAAACGACGGCCATGCCTGCGC
>JBEKRJ010000622.1:0-3686 GCA_049518835.1 Solirubrobacteraceae bacterium | reverse complement strand
CAGCGGGTAGCGATCGCCCGCGCGCTGGTGAACTCGCCGGCGCTGCTACTCGCCGATGAGCCGACCGGGGCTGTGGACAGCGCAACCGGCGAGGAGATCGGCACGCTGCTGTCGGAGCTGAACCAGGACGGCCAGACACTGGTGCTGGTCACCCACAGCCCGGAACTGGCCACCGCGTACACCAAGCGAGTGGTGGAGCTCGTCGACGGCCGCGTCGCGAATGACCCCGCCGGTACGGGCGCGCGGCTGAGCGGTGGGGTAGGGCCGTGAGCGCCGCGGCGGTGGTCAAGGCGGCCTCGGGCGGCACTTCTCGGCGGCTCGTACAGACTGTCGCAATCTTCCTGGTGCTGGGCGCCAGTGCGGCCGCTGGCACCCTCGGGCTGACGCTATCGACCAACGCCAACGCACAGTTCCTCGGCGCGTTTGCGCGTCAGCACGGCGCCGATCTGGCACTGAGCATCGACGCATCCAAGGTCTCGGCCGCCGACCTGGCGAGAACCAGACGCCTGCCTGGAGTGACAGCCGCCGCCGGCCCGTATCCCGAGACCTACATCTCGCTTGCCGGAAGCGGGCCGGCTGCCTCGTCGTCCGCCGAGAGGCACGGCCCGGGGGTCCAGGCCCACACCGCAGTGCCGGTGACGCCCAGCACCCCCGTCGGGCGCTCACCACAGCGCAGCTCACCAACGACTCAACCGTCGGTCGATTCCGGGGCTAGTGGGGGATTGATCCCGGGCGGGCAGGTCAACCCGATTGCGGAATATCCGGGGGAGGGCATCAGCGTGGCCGGCCGCGCGTCGACGGGCGGCCCGTTGGACGACCTGATTCTCCTGAACGGCCGGTGGGCGACCCGGCCGGACGAGATCGTCCTCTCTCATGACAGACCGGTGCCGGCCGAGCCCGGCGCAACGGTCACCGTGACCAGCGCGCCGGGCAAGCCGAGCCTGAAAGTGGTCGGCATCGCGACCTCGGTCAGCAGCGCCGACCTCGCCTGGGTCGTGCCAAGCCAGCTCGCTGCCCTGCGCCCGGCAAATGAGCCGGCGCTGGAGCAGATGCTGTACACCTTCCAGCGCTCCTCAACTCCGCAGCAGATCGACGCCGACCTCGCCGAGCTACAGCATGCGCTGCCGGCAAGGGCGGTCATCAACTCGGTGTCGTGGCTTGACACGGCGAGCAAGCTCGCCTCGATCCAGGACATCAACACTCCGTTCGCGGTCGCGTTCGGGATCATCGCCCTGGTCCTGGCGGCTCTCATCACGGCCAGCGTCGCGGCCGCCGCAGTCGTGGCCTCATACCGTCGGATCGGGGTGCTCAAGAGCATCGGCTTCACCCCAGCCCAGATTGCAACGACCTACCTCGTTCAGATCGGGATCCCGGCGCTCGCCGGAGCGCTCGCCGGCACACTGCTGGGCAACCGATGGGTCCTCCCGCTGCTCAACGGAGGACCGGGCGCTGCCGCGGCCGTCCCACTCTGGATCAACATCACAGTACCGCTAGCGCTGCTCGCGCTCACCGGCCTGGCCGCGCTGGTCCCAGCACTCCGGGCCGCACGACTGTCCACCGTTCAAACGCTCGTCGCCGCGCAGACGCCCCGGGCCGGCCACGGGTACGCAGCCCACCGATTCGTCGGCAAGCTGGCCTTGCCACGGTCGGTATCGCTCGGGCTGGCCGCCCCGTTCACCCGCCCGGCCCGCTCGGCGCTCACGCTCGGCGCGGTCACGTTTGGTCTGACCGCGGTCGTCCTCGCGGTCGGGCTCGACTCCTCGATCGCGAAGATCGACTCCGCCACAACACAGACGCTGCGGAGCGTGCTGATCGGCGGCGGCGTACCGCCACACGTACACACGCTGACTTCCAGACAGCAGCGGACGATCGTCGCGACGCTGCGGGCGCAACCCGAAACACTCGGCTACGTAGACGAGGCGGACGCCGCCGCCAGCACGCCCGGTATCGGACCGCGCGTGCCAATCACCGCCTTCCACGGCAATGCCGCGGGGCTCGGCTGGGATATCACCAGCGGAAACTGGTTCAGACGGCCGGGCCAGGTGGTCGTCAACACCGCGCAGCCGGGCACGGCCCACCTGGCGGTCGGCCAGACCATCCACATGACCGTTGACGGCAAGACCCTCACCGCGCAGATCACTGGGGAGGTCTATGCCCCGGGACCGCCCCCGGTGGTCGGCACTCTGTTCACCAGCCAGCAGACCCTCGCAAACGCCGGCATCCACCTTCCCATCATCCGGTACGAGGCTGTCGTCATGCCCGCGAGCCAGCAGAACTACCAAGCATCGCTCCAGCGAGCGCTCGGACCCGGCTACAACGTCAACATCCTCAGTCTCGGATTCGGCACCGGACAGAACCACAGCAGCCACGGTGTGGGCGCCTTCGCGCTCATCGACACCTCGCTGATGCGGCGGCTCACGATCATCGTCGCGGTGCTGGCCGCGTTAGGCGTGTTGAACTCCGTGCTGATGCTCACCCGCGAGCGTATCCACGACCTTGGGATATTCAAGGCGCTCGGGATGACCCCGCCGCAGACCATCCTCATGATCACCTGCTGGGTCGCCGTTCCCGCCATCGCCGCCGTCATCATCGCCCTGCCCACCGGGATAGTCCTGCAGGACGCCGTGTTACACGCCATCGGCACACAACAGGGTGTACCCATCACAGCCGGCGTCACACACGTCTACACCACTGGCAACCTCGCACTACTCGCCCTTGCCGGCCTTGGAATCGCCGTCACCGGCGCGCTTGGCCCAGCAGGCTGGGCTGCCACCTCGAGAACAACAACCGCGCTACGCGCCGAATGAGCTCCACCATCAGGCGCAGCGGCAGAAAGCACCTCTGATCAGGCGCGTGCCGCCTCCCCAATTCCCCGCTCTCCTGGCCCATCTCCGAGCGGAGCGGCAGCGTGACCGAGGTGCCCGCCACAGGCGTGGAGGAGCCACACGGCCGACGCAGACCGCCCTTCGTTGTCACCAGGAGCACAGCGCGGCTCGGCAGCTCGGCTCCGCTCCGACCGGAAGGCGCGGGCTCTCCTGCACTCGCGCGCGTTGGGGGGCTCGCACACAGAGTCGCGAGATACGCGCGGCGGTAAGAAAGCGAGAGCCCAGCGCGTCGGCAACCTCATTGTGAATCTCCTCAGAGACAGCACGGACGGGCGTCTGTTCTGGCAGACTCGCGTCGACGTTTCAGCGTGCCCGCTGGCGGCTATTTGCAAGCGGGTGACGGCGGCAAGTGCTCCGGTGCTCGCTTCAGCGGCCCTCAAGGTTGCGGCGGAGGTTCCGGTGGTAGCCGGCAAACTGACGCGCGCCGACGCGGCTTACGACGGGCTCCAGGAACCTCATCGGGCCGCGCAGTTGCCCTTGCGCGACGAAATGCACCCGTGTTCCGGCGCCATCCGGCTCGAACGACCACGTCCCGTCGATTGGGATTGGACCCTCGACGATGTGGACGTGGAAGCGCCGGGGCCGGTCGAACTCGGTGAACTCTGTTATCTGCTCGACCTCCCTGCCGAACGGAGGCTTGAGGCGCTCCCGGAAGCGCGAGCCGAGTCGCGGCGGTCCGTCGGTGAGTTGCTCGGTCGAAGTGTGGATCGTCTGCCAGTCGGAGAGGTTGGACGCGTCCGTCATGTAGTCGAACACGACCTCGGGAGGCCGGCCGACTACGAAGGTCTCCTCGACACGCAC
>JBEKRJ010000621.1:0-3692 GCA_049518835.1 Solirubrobacteraceae bacterium | reverse complement strand
GGCGTGCCCTTGGCGGGCTCCTCGCCGTTTGACAGCAGCGCCACCCGCGGCGCCTGCAGGCCCATCACCGCCTGCGCGAACGCCGCGCCCATGTGCGCGAACTGGACCAGGTGCTCGGGGCGGCAGCTGACGTTGGCGCCGACGTCGAGCAGCAGCACCGGGCTCGAGCCGGGGATCGGCACCGGCAGCGCCAGCGCCGGCCGGTAGATGCCGCGGTCGCGGCGCAGGTTGAACAGCCCGGCGGCCAGCGCCGAGCCGGTCGAGCCGCCGGACACGAGCGCCTGCGCGTGGCCGTCGGCGACCGCCTTGGCGGCCTGTACGATCGAGGCCTCCGGGGTCGAGCGGACGGCGAACGCGGGGTCGGTCGCCTTCGCGATCGAGACCGGCGCATCGACCACCTCGACGCCGGCGCCGACCGCTCCGATCTCGCTGGCGGGGCCGAACAGGAGCACGGCGATGCCGGCGGCCGCAGCCCGCTGGGCGCCCGCGGCCACTTCCCTGGGACCGAGATCCGCCCCGCACGCATCCACGGCGACCGTGATCATTGCCTGGGCGTCAGGTGCTGTGGTCGCCGGTCTCCGCGAGCACCTCGCGCCCCTTGTAGCTGCCGCACACCGGGCAGACGCGATGTGGAAGCCGGGGGCTATGGCACTGCGGGCAGGCGTTGTAGCCGGGCGCGGAGATCTTGTGCTGCGCGCGGCGCTTGGAGGTCCGGGCGTGAGACTGCTTTTGCTTGGGGACGGCCATCGACGCAGCAGGCTAGCAGGGCCGCCGGACTGCACACCGCCGCCGCGCGCTACTCGAAGTGCAACTCCGACAGCTTGGACCAGCGCGGGTCGGCGTCGCGCTCGTGCGCGTGCCCCGCGTCGGCCGTGTTCAGGTCGGCCCCGCACACCGGGCACAGGCCGGCGCAGTCGGCCCGGCAGCGCAGCGTCGCGGGGAGCGTCAGCGCGAGCGCGTCGCGCACCCACGCGCGCAGGTCGAGCACGCCGCCCTCGACGTAGGGCGAGGTCAGCTCGTCGTCCTGCGCGCCGGGTTGGGAGACCTCGCGCGCGTCGACCTCGAACACGGGGGCGGCCGGCGCCAGGCAGCGCATGCACGGCCCCGACAGCGTCGCCGCGAAGCGCAGCCGCAGCGCGTAGCCGCCGCCGGTGGTGCGGGAGATGTCGAGCCGCACTGCGATCAGGGGCGGCTGCACGAGGTAGCGCTCGCCGGCCAGCTCGAACGGCGCGAGCGCCACCTGCAGCTCCAGCCGCCGGCCGTCGCCGACGCTGAGGCGCAAGCCCCCGAGGTCGAAGCTGTCGGTACGCAGGGGCATAGCGCGAGGGTAGCTGAGGGCCCTGAGGGCCGGTCTGTGGTTTTGGGCTGGACGGCCCGCGCGCGATGAGCCGCCCGGGCCGACGCCGGAGAGTCGTTAGCCGCTGCGCGCCAGGAACGCGCCGACCGCGTCGCCGTACTCCTGGGAGGCGATCGCGACCGCCTGCAGCTCGCGCTCGCGCTGCAGCTGCTCGGGCAGCGTCGCGCGCTCGGACGCCTGCAGCACGCGCTTGGTCATCGCGACCGCGCACGGCGGCATCGCCGCGAATGCCTGCGCCAGCTCGGTCGCGCGCGCCAGCAGCGCGTCGGGCGCCACGACCTCGGACACGAGCCCGAGCGCGAGCGCCTCGTCGGCGGCCATGTGGCGGCCGCTGGCAAACCACTCGAGCGCCCGCGCGTAGCCGATCAGCCGCGGCACGAAGTACGAGCCGCCGGAGTCCGGGACCAGCCCGATGTTGATCCACGCGGGGACGAACTTGGCCTTGCTCGACGCGATCCGGATGTCGCACGCGACCGCGAGCGCCAGGCCCGCGCCGGCGGCGGCGCCGTTGACGGCGCCGATCACGGGCTTTTCGAGCGTCCGCAGCGCGAGGATGTTCGGGATGTAGTGGTTGCCGAGCCGGTCGTAGGCGTCGCGGTCGGCGATCGACTCCTCGAGGTCCTGGCCGACGCAGAAGCCGCGCCCGGCGCCGGTCAGCACGAGTGCGCGCACGTCGCTGTCGCGCGCCGCGGACCGCAGCGCCGCGGCGAAGTCGCGCTGCAGCTCGCGGTTGAACGCGTTGAGCTGACCGGCACGGTCGAGCGTAAGCGTCATCACGCCCTCATCGACGGTTACTTGGACTGCCATCTGGGCTCCCTCTTGTCGACGAACGCGGACAGGCCCTCGCGCGCGTCCAGCGACGCGAACAGCAGATAGAACGCCTTGTGCTCGAACTCGATCGCGGCGCTGAGCGGCATCTCGTAGCCACGGTCGATCGCCTCTTTGGCCAGCCGCTGGCCGAGCGGCGCCTTGGCCGCGATCTCCTGCGCGACGCGCTTGGCCTCGTCGAGCCACGCCTCGCGCGCGACGACCCGCGCGACCAGCCCCGCTGCCTCGGCCTCCTGCGCGCTCAGCCGCCGTCCGCTCAGCACCATGTCCATCGCCTTGGCCTTGCCGATCGCCCGCGCCAGGCGCTGCGTGCCGCCGGCCCCGGGCATGATCCCGATCCCGGTCTCGGGCTGGCCGAACAGCGCGCTCTCGGAGGCGATGATCAGATCGCACGCCATCGCGAGCTCGCAGCCGCCGCCGAGGCAGAACCCCGACACGGCCGCGACCAGCGGCGTGTGCAGGTGGCGGATCGCGTCCCAGCGGTCGACCAGCCGCGCGAGCTCCATGTCGATCGCGCCGGCGGTCGCCATCCAGCTGATGTCGGCGCCGGCGGCGAACGCGCGCTCGTTGCCGGCGAGCACCAGGCAGCGCAGGTCAGGGTCCTTGTCGAGCTCGGTGAGCGCGTCGACGATCGCGTCCATCAGCGGCGCGCCGAGCGCGTTGAGCTGCTTGGGGCGGTTCATCTGCACGACCGCGATCGGCGCGGCTCGCTGCACGAGCACCAGCGGTTCTTCGGGCATCTCCCTCCAGTCGGTCAGGCGTCGAAATCGAGCGTCACGCGCTCGCTGCACGGATGCGATTGACAGGCGAGCACATAGCCCGCGTCGAGCTCCTCGGCCTCCAGAGCGTAGTTGGTGTCCATCTGCACTTCGCCCTCGACGAGCTTGGCGCGGCACGTGCCGCAGACCCCGCCCTTGCATGCAAACGGGGCGTCGGGACGGACTTTCAGCGCGTGGTCGAGGATCGGCTCGCCGAGGCGCGCCACCTCCAGCGTCGAGCGGCGGCCGTCGAGCACGATCGTCACCTGCGAGGCGCCGGCTTGTGCGACGGCGGCGCCGTCGGCGCGCCGCGGCGGCGGCGGGCCGGTGTGAAACAGCT
The DNA here is from genome assembly GCA_049518835.1 of Solirubrobacteraceae bacterium. Classification (GTDB taxonomy): domain Bacteria; phylum Actinomycetota; class Thermoleophilia; order Solirubrobacterales; family Solirubrobacteraceae; genus Palsa-465. The sequence goes on along the minus strand of JBEKRJ010000621.1, from coordinate 409 downwards.
CGCGGTGGACGTGGCTGGGGTCCACGCCGCGGCCCGCGAGCACCGCGCGCAGCTCGTCGACCATCTCCATCGGCCCGCACAGAAACCATTCGTCGACGGTCTCGGCGTCGACGCACGTCCCGACGAAGCCGCGCAGCTTGGGCCCGTCGATCCGCCCGCAGAGCAGCTCCGCGTCCTGCTGCTCGCGCGAGAGCACGTTGTAGAGCGCAAACCTGGTCGGGAAGCGGTTCTTGAGGTCCTGGAGCTCCTCGAGGAACATGATCGAGCTCGTCGTGCGGTTGCCGTAGATCAGCGTGCACTCGCTATCGGGCTCGAGCTCGAGCGCGCTGGTCAGGATCGAGATGATCGGCGTGATCCCGCTGCCGGCCGCGATCGCGGCGTAGTGCTTGGCGTTGGCGGGATCCAGCGG
>JBEKRJ010000620.1:0-3698 GCA_049518835.1 Solirubrobacteraceae bacterium | reverse complement strand
GCGACCGGCGAGCTCCCCGGAGCGCAGGTGATCGCGCTGATCACCCCACCCGGCGGCGTCAGCGCCCCAGGGACCCAGGCGCTGGTCACGAGCGTCGCCGCGCAGCTGCGCCAGGATCCGGCGGTGACGCGCACGCAGACGTACTACAGCACCGGCAGCCGCGGGTTCGTCGCCAACAACGGCAGCTCGGAGATCGTCGCGGCGTACTTCAAGAACATTTCCAACAACGACTCCAACAATGCCGCGTCGCGCCTGCTGAACCGAGTCGCGAAGCCGCCCGAGGTGCTGCTCGGCGGACCGGCGGTCGTCGGCGAGCAGCTCAACAAGCAGGTCGGGATGGACCTCGGGACGGCCGAGGGGCTCGCCTTCCCGATCCTGTTCATCCTCTCGCTGTTCGTGTTCCGTGGCGTCGTCGCCGCGCTGATGCCGCTGTTCGTCGGTGCGATCACGGTGATCGTCACGTTCCTGGTGCTGCGGATCGTCAACTCGTTCCTGCCGCTGTCCTCGTTCGCGCTCAACGTCGTGATCGGCCTCGGGCTCGGACTCGCGATCGACTACAGCCTGTTCGTCGTCTCGCGCTACCGCGAGGAGCTCGCCAAGATCGGGCGCGAATCCGACCAGGTGCAGACCTACGGCGCGATCCCGCGCACGCAGGCCGCCGGCAGGTTCCCGGGGACCGAATCCGAGGCGCTGCGGCGCGCGATCTACACCGCCGGCCGGACGATCCTGTACAGCGCAGTCACGGTTGCACTGGCGTTGGCGACGCTGTGCATCATCCCGATGCCGTTCATGTACTCGATGGGGATCGGCGGCGCGGCCACCGCGCTGGTCGGGGTCACCACCGCCCTCGTCGCGCTGCCCGCGCTGCTGGCGGTGCTCGGGCCGCGAATCAACGCGCTGGCGCCCGAGCGCTGGCAGCGGTCGGCGCAGCGGACCGCCCGGGTCGATCCGAACGGCCCGTGGTACAAGCTGTCGCACGCCGTGATGAGGCGTCCGGTCCCGGTCGCGACCGTCTGCATCGTGGTCCTGATCGCGCTCGGCCTGCCGTTCACCGGGATCAAGTTCATCGGCGTCGACGCCAGCGGCGTGCCCACGGGCCTGTCGTCGCGAACGGTCGACGACACGCTGCAGAGCAGCTACTCCAGCGACGGCGGCTCGACGATCACGGCGCTGGTGAAGGCGCCGGCGAGCGCCGGGGCGCAGGTCACCGCGCTCGCCAACCAGGTCCGCAGCCTGCCCGGCGCGCTGCAGACGGGCGGACCGCCGACCGCGCTCGCGGGCGGGTACTGGACGTTCCCGGTGCTGCCGGTCAAGCGCCCGCTCGCGACCTCGACGATCAGCCTCGTCAAGGACATCCGTGCCCATGCCAACCCCACGATCGAGGTCGGCGGGGCCACGGCCCAGTTCCTCGATCAGAAGTCGACGATCTTCGGCTTGCTGCCGGTGGTGGCGATCGTCCTTTGCGCGCTGACCGCGTTCGTCCTGTTCCTGATGACCGGCTCGGTGATCCTGCCGTTGAAGTCGCTCGTGATGACGTTCCTGTCGTTGAGCGCGGCGTTCGGAATCCTCGTGCTGATCTTCCAGGACGGCCACCTGCAGGGGCTGCTCGGGTTCACGAGCCTGAAGGCGATCGACGTGTCACAGCCGATCGTGATCTTCGCGATCGCGTTCGGCCTCGCCAACGACTACACCGTGTTCCTCCTCACGCGGATCAAGGAGGCACGCGACGCCGGCAACCCCAACCGCGAGGCGGTTGCGATCGGACTGGAGCGCACCGGCCGGATCGTCACCCAGGCGGCGGTGCTGTTCTGCGTCGCGATCGGCGCCTTTGCGACCTCCTCGATCGTGTTCATCAAGGAGGTCGGAATCGGGATCGCGGTCGCCGTGATCATCGACGCGACGATCGTCCGCGCGCTGCTCGTCCCGTCGCTGATGGCGCTGCTCGGCGACGCCAACTGGTGGGCGCCCAAGCCGCTGCGCAAGCTGCACAACATCATCGGGCTGAGCGAGGACTGACCATGCAGATGGCTGGCCTGCCCGGGTCACGCCGGATCATCGGACCCGCTCCCGGCGAGGTTCACGAGGTCGATCGCGAGCTGGTGCTCGGGCGCGAGGGCGCCGACATCGTGATCGCCGACCCGGAGGTATCGCGCCGGCACGCGGCCGTGCGCCCGCTCTCCGGCGGCGTCGAGGTCGAGGACCTGAAGTCGAGCAACGGCACGTTCGTCGACGGCCGCCGGATCGATGGCACAGTCACGCTGACCGAGAACGCGACGCTGCGCCTGGGCGAGACCGAGCTGCAGATCGAGCTCGACGTGCCGCAGGCGACGAGGGTCCGAGCGATCCCGTCGCCAGCCGACGTCACCGTGCTGCGCGACCGGCCGGCGATCGCGCCGAGCGACGCTACGGTCGCCCGCGAGGTGCCCGCCGGCGCGGCGGCGGCAGCGCCACCGCCCGATGCGGGCAAGCGCCGGCGCGGCGGCAAGCTCGCGCCGATGGCGTTCGGTGGCGGCGCGCTGGTCGTGATCGCGGCCGTGGCGCTGGCTCTGATCCTCAGCAGCAGCTCTTCGAGCAAGGCCAAGGCCAACCCCAACTGCGATGCCCACTTCCCGAACCTAATCAGCGACGGCTTCCCCGAGCCGCCGATGATCTTCAGCCACGACGGCGTGCTCAACGCGACCCTGACCGCGAGCGACTACACGATCCACGTCAACGGCCACACCTGGCAGGGACTCGAGTACAACGGCATCAGCCCCGGTCCGACGTGGGTGATCTGCCGCGGCGACGTCCTCAACGTCAAGCTGATCAACAAGACGCCGCTGCCTACCAACCTGCACGTGCACGGCCTGCACGTCAGCCCCTCCGGCCATTCGGACAACGTCTTCGTCGACATCAACCCGCTTCAGAGCTTCCAATATTCCTACCGGATCCCGCTCGACCAGTCCCCCGGCGCGTTCTGGTATCACCCGCACTTCCATCCGTTGGTCGACGCCGAGACGACCGCGGGCATGCTCGGGGCGATCATCGTCGAGGGCAGCCTCGACAACGTGATGCCGAACATTCCCCAGCGCCTGATCGTGCTCTCTGGCGGCAAGCCGTGCATGAAGCCGGTCAACGCGGCCAACGGGCAGACGAACTGCACGCCGCTGCCGATTCCCGCTGCCAAGCCCGGGCAGATCAAGGCGCCGCCGGCACCGGGGCCGGCGGAGGTGCTCGTCAACGGCGTCTACCAGCCGACGCTGCAGATCCAGCCGGGGCAGCTGCAGCGGTGGCGGATCTGGAACTCGACCGGCGAGCGCATGATCGAGCTGCAGCTGCCAGGGGTCACCTTCCAGGTGCTCGCCTACGACGGCAACACGCTGCGCAACATGCGCCCGCTGAAAACGATCCTGATCGGTCCGGGGGAGCGGGTTGAGGTGCTGGTCCGCGGCGAGCCGGCGGGGCACTACACGCTCAACTCGGTGCCGTTCCAGCCCTGCTTCAAGAGCTGCTTCGACCCGTTCGGCGGCGTCCCCAACCAGGGTCGCACGTTCGGCGGCCAGCCGCTGATCAACGTCATCTCGTCGGGCGCGCCGGTCAACGAAGCGCTGCCGAGCGGCCCGCTGGCCGACCCGGTCGATCTGCGCGGGATGCACGTCGACGTCTACCGCAAGATCGTGATGACGCGGTCGCCGCAGGTCAAGGCGCAGCCGCAGTTC
>JBEKRJ010000619.1:0-3702 GCA_049518835.1 Solirubrobacteraceae bacterium | reverse complement strand
AGCAGGTGGCCGGCGTTCGTGAGTCTCGTTCGTTCATGCTCGAGGCGGTGGCGAAAGCTCGTGCAACGACGCGCAATTTCGCTCGATCGCGGCCTCGAGATCACGCGCTGGCTTGTCGGCGGACGGCGTAGTAGATCGAGACATGGCGTTTCGCGGCGGCAGGATGCCCTGTACCGGGCCACGCCGCGATGGGAATGCAAGGCAGCTTCATCGTCACCGCATAACAAGCGATAGCGCTCGATCATGTGACCGTGGGCGCCATCACGATCTCCTCGGGATCAGTTGTTCGTCGGGGGTCAGGGGGTACTCGGAGGATGCGACCCGAACAGCCCCCCGTCCTAAGCCTACGTTACGAAGTCAGACGCAACCCCGAGCGGCGCGCAAGCTGGTCGGGTGCGGGGCTGGCGCCGTGCCGATACAAGGCAGGCGATGGTGCTGGAGCGGATCAGCCGGCCGAGCCGCCGATGAAGGGCTTGATTTTCGGCGGCGAGAGCGTCGCGCTGCCGGGGCGCCAGGCGTGCCCAGAACGACATCGTGCCCAGCAGAGCATTGAGCTCGTCGGCGGCGTGCTCCAGGAATGTCGGCAGCGCGATGATCTGCGCGTCGGCAAACAGACTGGCGGCGTACGCGCGGGCGATCGGATAGCCCCCCAGCCATGCCCAGAGCTCCGAGATGTTGTCGCGCCGGGCCGCAGCGCCGGCGAGCGTGCGGTCAAGGTCCCGATACGTAGGCCACTCGGCCGCGAGCTCCGGCGCGATCGTCGTGATCGCGTCACGCAGCGCCTGCTGGTCGTCGGCGCTGCGGGGATCTTCGAGCCCGAAGTACGAGACCAGCGCAACGCTTCCGCCGTCGGCCAGCGCGCCGGCGGCTTTGCGCCAGCCTACATCCGGGTCGATCCAATGGATCGCCGAGGCCGAGAACACAGCCGCGTAATGAGCACGCGGCAGCACCGCGTCCTCCAGGCGCGCGTTGACGAACTGCACGTCGCCGAGGTCGCTTAGCTGATCGCGGGCCCGCGCGATCAGCTGCTCGCCCGGCTCGACGGCTGTTACCCGCAGCCCACGGGCCAGCAGGCTACGCGTGAGCTGCCCCGTGCCGCAGCCGATCTCGAGCACGGCGGTGCCGGCGCCGATCCCCGCTCCCTCGCACGCCCGGTCGATGAGCTCGTCCGGGTAGCTCGGTCGAGTACGGTGATAGTCCTCAGCAACCTCATTGAAGACACTACCGTCGCTGCGGACGTCGCCTTGACGCAGCATGGCTTCACCGTAGAGGACGGCGCAGACGACCAGGCGCCGCGGCCCAGGACGTTCTGACCGGCTACGTCGTCCCGTACTCGTCGTGGCGGTGCCACCAGGACTCGGCTCCTTTCTCGTTCCGACCGAGCGGCGCCAGGTCGAGCATCCGGTAGGTCCCCATCAGCTGCTCGACTCCGCGTTCGTAGGTGGAGTAGGTGTGGTGCACGACCCCGCCCTCGAGCGCGAAGGCGCTCACCCCTTCTCGCTGCGGCATCGGCTGGCCGACGTGGCGGAAGTTGTACTCGGCACCATTGCGCTGCTGTTCCTCGGTGAAGGCAGCACCGAAGTCGTACTTGAAATCGCTACCGAGCGATGAGACCCAGGGAAACCTCCAACTCATGCGCTCCTTGTAGGCGTGCAACTCCTCCAGCGGGGCGATCGACTCGGCCACGAGGGTCACATCGTGGCCGTTGAGGTGCGGGACGAGACCGTCGAAGTGATCGGCGACAAAGGAGCAGCCGGTGCATCCCGGGTTCTGCTCGTCGACCCTGAACCCGAAGCCGAACATGAAGTGGTAGACGAGCAGCTGGGTGCGGCCGTCGAAGAGCTCGGCCAGGGTCTGCTCGCCGTTATCTGTTGCGAAGACGTACTCCTTCTTGACCGGTACCCACGGCAGCTCGTGGCGCCGGCGAGCGAGGTCGTCGCCCTGACGCATGTGCTCCTTCTCGGCGTCAAGCAGCTCGCGCCGCGCCGCCAGCCACTGCTCCCACGTCCCAGTCAGGTGCCCCGGCATCCGTCATCCCTTTCGCTCGTCTTGTGCGCGTCGGATATATAGTTAGCAAAACGGCTAACGATGCGTGCGCTGACATCGGCGCTGGCGCCGTCAGCTCGGGCTTGTGGGGATCGTGACCGACATTTCGAGTCCACCGCCCGGTCGCGGGCGGGCGATGATCGTGGCGTTGTGAGCGCGAGCGATCACGCTGGCGATCGAGAGGCCGAGCCCGACGCCGTCGGAGGAGTGCAGACGCTGGTTGGCGCGGGGCGAAGGGCTCGAACAGGGCTGGGATCTGCTCGGCGGGGATGCCGGGCCCGGTGTTGGCGATCTCGAACACCGCGCTGTCAACGGTGTCGATCGTGCGGATTCCGATCCAGCCGCTCTTTGCGAGTCAACGAAAGCTCTCGCCCCGCCCGGGTCGCGCGCCGCCGCGCCCTGTCGAGCACCAAATCGCACCTGACCAGAAGCGGCGGCCCCGCCGGCGCCCGGCGGGCCAGAGCGTGGACCCGCGCGACCAACTCCACAAACCCGAACGGCTTGGGCAGATAGTCACCATAGATTGAAATTGCTCTACGGCGGGGGTTTGCGAGCCCCAGAGCAGGGGGCTTGCACACGGGTGTCGCGGGTTCTTGCACACGCTCCGGGAAGCCCCTGCTCAGCGCCGCTGTTCGGTCCGCTCCCGCAACGAGCCCGGCTGACGGGGAGGCCGGCGTCGTAACGTGCGATGGCCGAGGGCCTGGTGCTTGACGACAAGAAGACCGCCCGTGGCCAGATTGACCGAATGAGACTGGTCCTCGCCTCCTTCCCAGACGCGCTCGACGTCATCGCGCAGACGCGGCTGGCTGCCAAGGACGCCCAGCTCGCCGACGTTCTGGACTCCTACGCCGCGCTCGAATCGGCGCTGCAGGTCGTCGCCGGCGACTACGAGGAGCTCGGCGGCGAGCTCGACGGCGAGGGGCTCGCCATGCGGATGGTGTTCTAGGCCGTTCCCTCGTCGCCCGCGCCGCCCTCGCGGTACCGGCGGTCCGGAGCGGTGTTGATGTCATCCGGCCAAGGCGCCGCCACCGCGTCCATGTCCTCTCTCACGGCCCGCATCTCCGCACGGTCCGCGGGGTCAGCGGCCGCGCGACGCGCCTCGTCCATCAGCTCCTCTCGGCTGGGGTGGCGGTCGGGGTCCTGGGGTGCGCGCACACGCTGATTGTCGGTCAGCGCAACGCTTTGCGAGCCAGGGCCCGGAATTGGCCAACGGGCTGTTGGCCGATTGGCTTGGGGCGCCTACGTTGGCTGCGGGTCGCCCGCTCGTCGTCCGGTGCGGTGCCACCGCACCGGTTGGTGCGGTGTGGCCGCACCGGCTGCAGCAAGCGCCGGGTCAAGGACGCGCGCGCCAGTCGCGACGCGCTCAGCTCGAAGTCAGCCTCGGCCATCCTCGCTGACTCGCCGCCCGTTGGCGAACCGCAGAGCGGCGCGGCTTGCTTGCAGCGCGAGCGCGACTCGCTGCGCCGGCGACATCTCGCGGTGAGCCGCGATGCTGGCCCGGTCATTCCACGTGAAGGACTTGTCGTCGCCCATCGCCGCGTCAGCCGCGGCCTCGCTGCTCGGGTGGATGGTCATAGCTCGAAATTATCGGCTCTCGCTCGGCGGCCGTAGGCGCTGGTAGGCAACGCGGGCACTGTCGTGCCAGCCCCGGCGGGA
>JBEKRJ010000618.1:0-3709 GCA_049518835.1 Solirubrobacteraceae bacterium | reverse complement strand
CGGCGACCTCGTGCTGCTCGTCGGCGTCGGCTCGGTGCTGCTCCGTGGCGGGCAGCGCTGCAGCGCCCGGGCGCTCGGATTGATGGTGTGCGCACTGTTGCTGGTCGTCGCCGCCGACCTGACATACGGCTACGTCACGATGCACGGGACCTACCGCGGGGACGACGCGATCAACTCGCTATACATCCTCTCGAGCGTCGCGTTCGTACTGGCAGGGGCCGCGCAGCGCGTTCCCCGCTCGAGCGATGTGGTCGCCGACGGCGCTCGCCGCCGCGCGAGCTGGGCGCCGATGATCGCAGCCATGATCGGGCTCGGGCTGCTGCTTTACAGCGAGCGCCGCGATCGCCTGGTGCCCAACCTGCTGGTCGCGATCGCCGCCGTGCTGATGGCCGTGCTCGTCTCGCTGCGTCAGTTCCTGGCGCAGCAGGACCTGCTGCGAGCGCGCCGGCGCCTCAGTCACCTTTCCTTGCACGACGCCCTCACCGGCCTCCCGAACCGAGTGCTCGTGCTCGACCGAGCTGAGCAGATGCTGATCCGTGCCAGGCGCGCGCGCACGCCGGTGGCGGCGCTGTACGTCGACGTCGACGGGTTCAAGCACGTCAACGACAGCTTCGGAACGCATGCCGGGGACGAGCTGCTGCGCGTGGTCGCCGCCCGGTTGACCGAGGCCGTGCGCGAGGCGGACACGGTCGCGCGCCTCGGCGACGATGAGTTCGTCGTGCTGCTCGAGGGCTCGTCGCTGGACGCCGGACCGGAGCTGGTCGCCGAGCGGATCTGCCACGTGCTCGCGCAGCCGCTCAAGCCGCTCGAGGACGCGGGCCGGACGCCGGCGGTGACTGCGAGCGTCGGGATCGCGCTCGGGCAGCGTCGCTGCGCCGGCGAGCTGCTACGGGACGCGGACTTCGCGCTGCGCGAGGCCAAGCGAGCCGGCAAGAACCGCTGGATCGCGTTCGAATCGAGGATGCAGACAGCCGCCCGAGATCGTCTGGCGCTCGAGATGGACCTCCGCGACGCCGTCGCCCAAGACCAGCTGCACCTTCTCTACCAGCCGATGTTCGGTCTGCGCGACGAACGGATCGTGGGCGTCGAGGCGTTGCTGCGCTGGCGCCACCCGACGCGCGGCTCGGTGATGCCGGCGACGTTCATCCCGGTCGCGGAGGAGACTGGCCTGATCGTCCCGATCGGCCGTTGGGTCCTGGCGGCGGCCTGCCGGCAGGCGGCGGCGTGGCGCCGGGGCGGCAGCTGCGTCTCGGTCTGGATCAACGTGTCCGCCCGGCAACTGGACGATGTCGACTTCGTCGGCGATGTCGCGGACACGCTCGCGATCACCGGGCTGGACCCGGCGGGCGTGACGCTGGAGATCACCGAGACGACGCTGATGCGCGACCGCGCGCTGGCGTCCCAGCGGCTGGCCGAGCTCAAGTCGCTCGGGCTGCGGATCGCGATCGACGATTTCGGCACGGGCTACAGCTCGCTGGCGTACCTGCGCCAGTTCCCGGTCGACGTGCTGAAGATCGATCGCTCGTTCGTCGCCGGGATCGCCTCCTCGGGCGAGTCCCAAGCGCTCGTGCACACGCTCGTCGCGCTCGGCAACACGCTCGGGCTGGAGACGCTCGGCGAGGGGATCGAAGACCAGGCCCAGCTGCGGCTACTGCAGCAAGAGGGCTGCGACTACGGGCAGGGATACCTGTTCGCCCGCCCGCTCGAGGCCAGCGCGGTCGAGCAGTCGTTCTTGGCCGGGGTTCAGGACCGCAGCTGACGCCGTGCGAATCGTCCACCGGTCGGCGCGCTGTTAGCGGACAATTATGAATCGCAGCACCCCGTTTGCGCCGCAGGCCAAAGCAGTAGCTTGAGGGTTCAGGACCCGCAAACCACGGGGAATGGCGCACATACATGAGCAGTTTTTCCGTTCGGCATCTCGCCGCGCTCGGGGTCGCGGCGGTGGGGCTCGAGGCCGTGCTTGCGGCGGTCGACCTACCGACCTGACGCGCTGCATCGACGCGCGCTTTCGCACGATCGCGTCACGGCGGGGCCGGGCGCTGATCGGGCTCTCCGCCGGCGGCTTCGGTGCCTTCAACATCGGCCTGCGCAACCTCGCGACATTCGCGGCCGTCGAGTCCTGGAGCGGCTACTTCGCCGCCACCGATCCGAGCGGCCTGGTCACGCTCGACCTCGGCTCAGAGCACGCCAACCGGCGTGCGCGGGTCCCGCGCGGCCGGCGCCTGGTCCACCGGCTATCCACTCTGCCGACGTTCATCGGCTTCTACGTCGGCCGTCAGGACAGCCGCTTTCTGAACGCGAACATCCTGCTCGACAAGTCGTTTACCGCGCATGGCATCAAGCACACGTTCGCGACCTACCCGGGCGGCCACTCAGGCTCGCTGTGGGGCAAGTGGGCGCCGTTGTGGCTCGGGTATGCGCTCACGCACCTCACAGCGCCCACTCGCTGACGGCGACGTCCGGCCCTAAGCGACCGTCGACTGCTCGAGCTCGATCGGCTCGCCAAACCCGATCCGCAGCACCGCGCCGCCGTCGGGCGCATTTGCCGCGCGCACGAACCCACCATGGGCCTCGGCGGCCTGGCGGACGATCGCCAGCCCCAGACCCGAGCCGGGCTTGCCGCGGGCATCCCGGGCGCGGTGAAAACGATCGAATACGAGCGGCAGGTCTTCCTCGTGAAAGCCACGGCCGTGGTCGCGGACGGTCAGGGTCCCGTCGCGCAAGCCGACCTCGATCGTGCCGCCGTCTGCGCCGTACTTGATCGCGTTGTCGAGCAGGTTGCCGACTGCGCGCGCGATCCGGTCGCCCTCGCCGCGAACCAGCGTCGGCTCGATGCTCGCCTGGAAGCTGAGCTCAGGCGCGCGCCGCCGCGCCCGATCGAGCCCCGCCTCGACGACCTGATCCAGCCGCACGTCTGCCGGCGGCCCGACCGGCTTGGTCCCGCGGGCGAGCTCGACGACGTCGCCGACCAGCGCGGTCAGCTCGTCGAGCTCCTCGATCACGTCCGCTCGCAGCGCCTCGCGATCCTCCGGCGAGAGCAGGGCCTCGTCGCGCATCAGCTGCAGGTTGGCGCGAATCGATGCGATCGGCGTGCGCAGCTCGTGCGAGGCGTCGGCGACCAGGTTGCGCTGCGACTGAACGGAGCGCTCGAGCGCGTCGAGCGTGTCGTTGAACGTACGCGCGAGTCGCGCCAGCTCGTCGCCGCCGGTCTCCTCGAGCCGCTGGCGGTCGAGGATCTCGGGGTTGGCCGCGATCTGCTCGGTCTGGCGGGTGAAGCGCGCGATCGGCGCCAGCGCAGTGCGCGCGACGAGGATCCCGAGCAACGCGGCCACCGCGATCCCGGCGGCGCAGATCACGACCAGCAGCAGCAGCTCGGTGCGCAGCGCCTTGTCGACATCGGTCAGCTGCAGCGCCAGCGCGAGCGCGCCCCTGGCGCGGATCCCCATCGCGAGCACGCGGATGTGCGTGCCGTTGGCGGTCATGTCACTGAGGAACTGACCTTTTCCGCCGGCGGCGAGCGCCTCGAGCCGGCCGTCGACGGGAATCGACGACCTCTGGCCGATCGGGTTGTATTTACGCCCGGCGCCGCAGGCGGGCGGGTAGAAGATCGTGATCGTCCAAGACGGCCCGAACGCGGACTGGGGTAGCTGATCGATACCGGTCCCCTCGTCGCCGTCGCAGGGCTGCTCGCCGCCGGGCGGGGCATGGC
>JBEKRJ010000617.1:0-3711 GCA_049518835.1 Solirubrobacteraceae bacterium | reverse complement strand
CCCCCGCCTTCACGATCGCACTCGCCGCCTTCTCCGGCCTCTGCCTCGGCTCGTTCCTCAACGTCGTTGCATACCGGCTCCCCGCGGGCATCTCGCTGTCCGCCCCACGGTCAGCGTGCCCTAGCTGCGCCACCGCGATCAAGCCCTACGACAACATCCCCGTCGTCTCGTACCTGATGCTGGGCGGGCACTGCCGCTCCTGCCACGGCTCGATCTCTCCTCGCTACCCGCTCACCGAAGCCCTCACCGGCGCGCTGTTCGCCGCCGTGATCGTGGCCCGCGGCGCGCACGCGGGCACATGGCTGGCGCTGATCTTCGTCGCGGCGCTGGTCGCGATCACGCGGATCGACCTCGAGCACCGGATCATCCCGAACCGGATCCTCGCGCCAGTCGCGGTCGCGGCGATCGTCCTCACCACGGTGCTCACCCCACACCTTCTCCCCGAGCGCTTGATCGCTGGCGCCGCGGCAGGCGGTCTGCTGCTGGCGGCCGCGCTCGCGGATCCCGGCGGGATGGGGATGGGAGACGTCAAGCTGGCGGCGGTGATGGGCCGGGTGCTTGGCCGCGCGGTCGCGCCGGCGCTGCTCGTTGCGCTGTTGGCCGGCACGCTCGCCGGCATCGCTGTGATGGCGAAGCGCGGGATCCGCACGGGCCGGCGCACCGCGATCCCGTTCGGCCCGTTTCTCGCGCTCGGCGGCCTCGTCGCCCTCCTGGCCGGCACGCTCGCCGGCATCGCTGTGATGGCGAAGCGCGGGATCCGCGCCGGCCGGCACACGGCAATCCCGTTTGGCCCGTTTCTCGCGCTCGGCGGCCTCGTCGCCCTGTTCGCCGGCAACCAAATCGTCCATGCCTACCTGCACGGGGTCGTCTCGTGAGCGTGCTCAGCAAACCAATCCCCGCCCCCCGCCTGCCCGCGGTCAAGCTGCCGGCCGTGCGGCTGCCCGCCCGACGGCGGCCGTCGGCGACCGTGACCGGGCTGGAGATCGGGGCGACGCAGGCAATCGCAGCGCAGGCCCGCGTCCACGAGGGAGCGATCACCGCGGAGCGCGTGGCCTCCCGCGTGCTGCCGCCGGGCCTGCTGCGCGACGGCATCGTGCTCGAACCCGATGGACTGGCCCACGAGCTGAAGGCGCTCTTCAACGAGCACCGTTTCGCCAAGCGCGTCCGCGTGGGTCTTGCGACGCCTAGAACGATCCTGCGCGTGATCGATCTGCCGCCGCTGCCCGATCGCGACATCCCGGCGGCGTTGCGGATGCAGGCCCAGGAGCAGATCCCGATGCCGCTGGACCGCGCGGTGATGGACTACCGCGCGGTTGGGCTCGTCGACACGCCGACGGGGCAGCGGCTGCGGCTCGTCGTCGTCGTGACCGAACGCGACGGCGTAAACCGGCTGCTCGAGGCGCTGCGACGCGCCGGACTGAAGACCGTCGGGATCGATCTGTCGATGTTCGCGTTGATCCGCGCCTTGCACGATCACCAGTCCGCGCAGGGACCGGTCCTGTACGCGAATCTCGGTGACCTGACCAACATCGCGATCGCCGAAACCGGCGTTTGCCGGTTCACCCGGCTGGCGCCGCACGGGCTGTCGACGCTGCTGGGACGGCTCGCCGATCAGCACGGGATCCCCACCGATCAGGCGCTGGCGCTCGTACGGCAAGCGGGTGGAGGGCTAAGAGGCGGGGACGTCAGCGAGCACCAACAGGCTCTCGGCGACCTGCTCGCGCGCACCGCGACCGAGCTCGGCACGGAGCTACGGACAGCCGCGGAGTTCTATTCGACGCAGTTCGGCGCTGGGCCGGTCGCAACCGGGGTTGTCGCCGGGCCGCTGGCGCCGTTGCCCGGGTTCATCGACGCCGTCGCGGCCGCATCCGGCCTCGAGCTGCGCAGCGGCGAGGTGTCGGTCGCCAACCCCGGCGCACTGCGCGATCTCGACGCCAGGCTCGCATCGCTGGCGTGCGGGCTCGCGGTCGAGGAGCTCGACCGATGACCGCCGTCAACCTGATCCCGCACGAGAGCCGCGCGTCACGCTTCAGCATCGCTACCAGCCCGCAGACGCTGGCTCTGTTCGCAGGCCTTGTCGCGATCCTGGTCGCGGCTATCTTGTACGTCTCAGCCGCCAACAACGTGGCGCAACACAACAGCCAGCTGGCTAAGCTGACGGCGAGCGCCGCGGCGTGGAAGACGGTCGCGAGCGCGTTCGTTCCGTATGTGAGCGCATCGCAGCAACGCGCCCAACAATTGGCAGCGGTCCGCCAATTGGCGGCGGCTCGATTCCCGTGGCCGGGTGTGCTCGACCAGATCGCCGAGCTGTTGCCATCCGACGCGGCCCTCAGCTCGCTCAGCGCAAGCCCAACCGCGAGCGCCACAACTGGCTCGGCATCCGCTGCTGCTTCGGCATCAGCGTCAGCCCTGCCGAGCTTCTCTCTTTCTGGTTGCGCCGCCTCGCAGTCGGCCGTCGCCAAGACGATCGAGCAACTGCGCGGCGTCGACGGCGGCAGCACCGTGACGCTCAGCTCATCAACCGGACCGGCAACTGGCAGCGCGACGAGTAGCTCCGGGTCAACCAGCGGCGGGTGCGCATACCCCGTGACGTTCCAGATGACAATGACACTCACCGGCAGCTCGAGCGGCGCGGCGTCGAGGTCCGGCGCAACCACGTCCGCGACCGCAGGGACTTCGACATCCACGACGACGGGAGTGACCACGCAATGACCCTCCGTCCCCGTGATCGCGTAGCAATCGTCGCGGTCTTGGTGCTGGCCCTCGTGGGCGCGTACTACATGCTTGCGCTCAAACCCGAGCGCCAGAAAGTCAAGACGCTCGACGCGTCGATCGCCGCCCAGCAGCAGATGATCTCGCAGGCAGAGCAGCAGATCGCGACCGGCCAAGTGGCTCTCGCCTCGCTGCATTCCGAGGCGTCTGCGTGGGCAGCGCTGGGGCTCGCCGTGCCTGCCAAGGCTGACATCCCGAACCTGCTGCGGATGCTCCAGCAGACAACGGACGCCAATCACGTCTCGATGCAATCGATCACGCTCGGCGGATCATCGAGCTCCGCGACGCAAGCCAGCAGCGCGACAACGGCGAGTTCGAGCGCCGCGACGAGCGTTCCGATCCAGCTCAGCTTCACCGGCGGCTACCAGGCGCTTGCCAACCTGATCAAGACGCTCGAGGGGCTGGTGACGGTCTCGGGGGGCACGGTAAACGCCACCGGACCGCTCCTGAGCGTCAGCAGCATGCAGCTCAGCGGCTCGTCGACCTTGACCGCTCAGGTGAGCGCCACGATCTACCAACTCCCCGCCGCGTCGGCCTCGTCCGGCACCACCACGACCCCCACCGACCAATGAACGCCCTGCGCAGAGACCTGTTCGAGCGCCGGCTGTGGCCGCTCGCCGCACTGCTGCTGGTAGCCGTCGTCGCTGTCCCGCTGGTGATGCTGGGGCATGCCTCGACGGACAGCGCCGGCGTCGCCACACCGCCGCACATCTCGCTGCCGCCGCTGACGACGAGCACGAGCGCGTCCACAAAGGCTCCGACGTTCGTGTTGGGCAAGCCTCGCAACCCGTTCGCGAGCGACACGCCGAAGCTAAGTGCCACGCCCGCGGCGCCGCTGAGTTCCTCGACGGCGGGCTCCTCAGCGACGAGTTCGACAACCTCGACGGCCTCGACGACCACGACCCCGGCAAGCACCGCGACCGCGACGACGCCGACGAC
>JBEKRJ010000616.1:0-3711 GCA_049518835.1 Solirubrobacteraceae bacterium | reverse complement strand
GTCGCGAGGTTCGCGACCCAGCCATCCCAAGCCGAGAACGCACCCGAGTAGTCCAGGTGCGTAATCGTGGTCCCGGCAGGCGCCTTGAACCACCAGCCGCCGCCGCGGCCGCCCTGTGTGGCTCCCACCGACCATGCCTGCAGACCCTCGCCCGCCCCGATCCCATCGCAATTCTGGGCACTGTCGATGGTGCCGTAATTGGCGCTCCACCCAAACGCGCCGCTGTTGACATTCCCGTTCCACACGTCGCACACCGCCGCCGTATAGGGGGCGGCAGCCGCGATCGCCGGCACGATAACAGCGGAACTGGCCGCGAGCACTACTGCGACGACGCCAATGCGAAGCACTGCGGCGAGCCGCACCCCTCGAGCACCGTCACGTCTGATTCTCGCCATCGTCATCTCCTTTCATCATCTACTGGCAATAGACCGCCACATCGAAGGCAAGGCCGTCGATTTGGGCGAACGTCCCGCTCTCAACGCCGACGCGTACGTCGAAGGACGGACCACCTGATGTCCTGACGACGTAGGCGACGGGGAACGCTGTCGACGACGCGCCCGATACTTCGGGCGTCACCGTCACTGCATAGGGCTCAGTCGTGCACGGCCCGCCAATGATCGTGACGGTGTAGTCGCCGACTCCGTTGCGCTGTACAGCGATGTTCCGTTCGGCGGAAGCGCTCGCGCCACCGGGGCTCGTTTGGATCGTTGCCCATGCGCCGAGATCTGTAGGGCCCTCCGGTCCCGTTGCGCCTTGCGGGCCGACGGCGTTCCAGGTAAGCCGGGTCTCGGAGCGCGAGCACTTCTTTTTCACAAAGAGCTGGTGCGTCGTCTTGCTAACGCACGCTTTGATTGTGTGCCCGCCGCTGGCGGCGGCGGCGAACCCGCCGGCGCCGAGGACGAGTCCAGCGGCGAGCGCAGCGCGCTGCGGCCTGGCTGGGCCAGCGGTCGCAGTGGGTGGCCGGCGCGACGGATCCCGTTCACGATGCTTCCGTTCATGGTTGCTCCTCTACGGTTGTGCTGACAACGGTTGAGGCCCCCACCGGCCGACAGTCGTTGTCGGCCGGGCGTGCGTGCGGCAGGCGTGCTGTGCGCCTGCGGCGGAGGATCGAGCTCCGCGATCGGGGTTGTTTGGGTGGCCGCGGATTGTTTCACGCACCCTGGTCACCAACCCCGCGTTTGTGCTCGCGCCGGTCGTCAAGCATCGCGAGCGACACGCTAAGTACCGGACCCGCCACAAACGGGGTCAATTCCCAGGCCGCTCCCCGGCGCACCCGTTGCAAGAGTTACCTATCGCTCGGTAATGCGACCAAAGTCGGCCTATTGCTACTCGAAAGAAAGGCGAAAGGCCGCTATTTGCGCGAGATTTCTGGATCGTGCTTTGCACGGGATCTTGCAACGCGCGCTTATCGACTCCGTGTGGCACCTGATCGGGACCCGTTATCCCGGCGCGACCTGGGGCGCGGGCTCGCTGCTGTCGGGCGCGGGCGGCGGCGGCGAGAGCGCAGGCGACGGCGGGGACGCTCGGGCGGCCGTGGGCGGCTGCCCGGTGACGGTGTGTCGCGACGCGGCTGGCGTCGAGTCGTCTGAGGGCGGGGCGGTCGGCGCGGTCGGCGTCGACATTGCCGGCGGACGTGTCGGCTGCATCGTGGGGCGCGCGGGCATCGTCGCGGCCGGCGCCGCCGCGACGGGCGTGCTCGTCGGCTGGGCGCGAGCCGCCGGACGTGTCGTCAGCGGGAGTGTGTGTGGCCGGTGTGCGCGCTGGCCCGGGCGGGTCGGTGGCGTGGCGGTCGCCGGCGTGCTGCTCGTTTCCACGCTCGCGGGCTGATGAGCGGGCTTGTTCGCGTAGGCGCTGGTCGGCGCGTTGACGTTGGGATGGGCGGTCCCCGCTGTGGTGCTCCCCCGTGAACCTGCATTCGGGGAGATCGTGCTTGAGATCGACAGCCCGGCCGCGATCCCGACGATCACGAGCAAGGGCGGGATCAGGAGACGGCGGGCGCGCAGCGGCGCGCGGTCGCGGTAGCCGTCCCAGTCGATGACGCTCGCGGCCGGAAAGCAGTCGCTGGCCTCGGGGTGCTGGCGTGCGCGCATCCCGGTCAGCTCCCGCGACCGCGAGGATGGCGGCGGGCTCGGCCGCCGCGACGGCTCGTTTGGACGGACGGCCGCGACCCCGTGGGCACGGTTTTGGTGATCGTCTGCGTGACGGTCGCGGTCACGGTGGAGGTCGTGGTAGTGGTTCGCGGCGGGCTTGGGACGTGTCCGCCGGCGGCGGCGCCGAACGCAACCGCGGCGAGCAGCACGGCGAGCGCCACAGCCGCGGCGAGTGCGGCAAGGCGGGGTCGCTCGACGAGCGCCATCACAACCATCCGCTCGCGAGCGCGCCCGCGAGCTCCTTGAAGCCGAGCCTGGTTGGTCGGGCGAGCCGGTCGAGCGCGAGTGCGGCGCGGTCGAGCTGTCGCGCGAGCCGCCGGTCGTGGGGGATCTCGACGCGGTGCGCGCTTCTGTCGGCTGTCAGTGGCACCGACATCACGCGTCTGGTTGCCTCGTCGGGGCGCGGTGGGACTTGGTTGAGCGCGACCGTGATCGCGACATCAGGCAGGAGCGCGCACAGTTCGCCGACCGCCGCCCGCGCTTGAACAGAGTCGACGCGCCGCGGGACCGCGACGGCGATGATGTCGCTCGCGTGCTCGAGGATCCAGCGCTGCACCCCGTCGCGATCACCCAGCCCCGGGCTCGTATCGACGATCAGCACCGGCCAAAACCGCGCCAGCTCCCCGACGAGCCGCTCAACCTGCCCGGCGTCGACCTGCTCGCGGTCTGCCCGCTCGGCCGGGGCGGCGAGCAGGTTGGCGCCGGCGCCGAGCGGTGTCAGGAACCGGGCGAGATCCGCGGGCCCGCGGACGCTGCCCATGTCGATCGCATTGATCGCGTCGATGACCGTGCCGACCGGACGGCGGGGCTGGTTGGTGTGCAGGGCGGCGGTGCCGCCGGTGAGGTCGAGGTCGACGACGAGCGTCGGCCAGTGCAGCGTGGCGAGTGTTTGCGCGAGCGCGAGCGCGATCGTCGTCTTGCCGCTGCCGCCCTTCGGTGACGCGCACACGACCAGCCGCCCGGCGGGCGTCCCGGTCGCCGACAGTTGCGCGAGGCGGTGGTCGACGGCCGCCTCGCGACGCTCGGACTCGCTTTGCAACAACCGCCGCACTGAAACAGCCACGCGACCACGAACGCCGCCGTCGGGGTACACCTCGTCGGGTAACAGCAGCAGCCCTGGGTCCAGCGGCGCTACCGGCGTGCGGCCACGCGAGACGGCCGGCCTGTTCGGCAGCCGCGGCAGTCGCAGGCGCACGCGAGCAGCGTCCTCACTCGTCGGCTGCGCCGCCGGGGGCGCTGCCGTGGCCGTTTGACCTGGAGCGTTTCCGTTCACGGGCAGCGCAGCGGCGGGTGGCGTGGGTGTCTTGTCGCCGGAGGGCTGGTTGGCGGGCTGGTCATCTGTTGGCTGGGGTTGGTTGGCGGTGGCGCCGTTGAGCGATCCCGACGGGCGGTTTTGCTCGAATACGTTTTGGTCTGCTGGGCTCATCGGATCGAGGCTAGGCACGCTTCCCGCCACCAGAACGGGCATTACCGCAATCCCGACTCGGTTCGCGTCCGGCGATGCGGGTGAATCCGCGTCGGCTGTTGCACCCGAAGCTGTGCTCGCCCGGTGTGGGAGGCG
>JBEKRJ010000615.1:0-3713 GCA_049518835.1 Solirubrobacteraceae bacterium | reverse complement strand
CACCCCGAGCCGTCGCGAGCGTCCCGATAGCAGCCGCAGGATCGCGGCCGCGCGCTCGATCGATTGAATCGGTCCCGACACTAGCTGCGCTCAGCGGGCATTCACGCAACCCCCGAACGTCGTTTGACATTGGCGAACGATTTCCGCTATTGTCGCAAACAATCGCTCAAGGGTGGAGAGCGTTTGTTTCCGAAATGAGGGTGCTTGCTCGGCATTTTCTGGGCTCTGAGAGCCGCGGAGCACGGCTTCCGCCTGCGCGCGCGTTGTGCTGCTGTCCTCTTACCGCGCCCATGGAGGCTGCATGAAGAAGCTCATCAACGCCCCTGACGACGTCGTCCTGCAGGCGTTGCAGGGGATGGAGGCCGCCCACTCCGACCGCCTGCGGATCATCTACGAGCCGCGCGTCGTCGTCAGGGTCGACGCTCCGGTGAAAGGCAAGGTCGGGCTCGTGTCCGGCGGCGGCTCGGGCCACGAGCCGATGCACGGCGGCTTCGTCGGCGTCGGGATGCTCGACGCCGCCTGTCCGGGCGAGGTGTTCACCTCCCCGACGCCGGACCAGATGCAGGCCGCCACGCAGGCCGTCGACGGCGGCGCCGGCGTGCTGCACATCGTCAAGAACTACACCGGCGACGTGATGAACTTCGACATGGCCGCGGACCTGACGCGCGCCGACGGCGTCGAGGTCGAGGCGGTCGTCACCAACGACGACGTGGCGGTCGAGGACTCGCTGTACACGGCGGGTCGCCGCGGCGTCGGGATCACGGTGATCCTCGAGAAGATCTGCGGCGCCGCGGCCGAGGACCGCCGCTCGCTGCAGGAGGTCGCCGAGCTCGGGCGCCGCGTCAACGCCAACGGCCGCTCGATGGGGATGGCGCTGACGCCGTGCATCACGCCCGCGTCGGGCTCGCCGAGCTTCGAGCTCCCCGAGGACGAGGTCGAGATCGGGATCGGGATCCACGGCGAGCCCGGGCGCTTTCGCGAGAAGATCGGTCCGGCCTCGCAGATCGCCGAGCGGCTGATGACGCCGATCGTGTCCGATCTGCCGTTCGCGTCGGGCGACCGCGTGCTGGCGTTCGTCAACGGGATGGGCGGCACGCCGCTGATCGAGCTCTACGTGATGTACAACGAGGTCGCGAAGCTGGCCGCCGAGCACGGGTTGACGATCGAGCGCAACCTGATCGGCAACTACATCACCTCGCTCGAGATGCAGGGCTGCTCGATCACGCTGCTCAAGCTCGACGACGAGATCGTTCGTTACTGGGACGCGCCGGTCAACACGCCGGGCCTGCGCTGGGGCGTCTGAGCTTGCCCGTCACGCGCGACACGGTCCTGGACTGGATGCAGCGCTTCGCGGCGTCGATGGCGGAGCACCGCGAGGAGCTCGTGCGCCTCGACACCGCGATCGGCGACGGCGACCACGGCACGAACATGGACCGGGGCATGCGCAAGGCGATCGAGAAGCTCAATGCGCAGCAGCAGGCCGACCCGGCCGCGGTGCTCAAGACGGTCGCGATGGCGCTCGTCTCGAGCGTCGGCGGCGCAGCGGGTCCCCTGTACGGAACGCTGCTGCTGCAGATGAGCACCGCGCTGACCGGCAAGCAGGACGTCGACCTGGAGGACTACGCGGCCGCATGGCGCAAGGGCCTCGAGGGCGTCAAGGCGCGCGGCAAGGCGCAGCTCGCCGACAAGACGATGGTCGACGCGCTGACGCCGGCGGTGCAGGCGCTCGAGCAGGCATCGGAGCTCGATGCCGGGATCCGCGAGGCGGCGCAGGCCGCGCAGCGCGGGATGCGGGACACGATCCCGCTCGTCGCCCGCAAGGGACGGGCGAGTTACCTCGGGGAGCGCAGCCGGGATCATCAGGACCCGGGCGCGACCTCCACTTACTACCTCTGCCAGACCGCAGTGGACGCGCTGGCAGGCTGAGAAGGAGAGAACGCGGATGGCGGATTACGTCGCAGCCCTGGATCAGGGCACAACCAGCACGCGCTGCATGCTGTTCGACCACGGCGGCAACGTCGTCGCGGTCGAGCAGCTCGAGCACGAGCAGATCTACCCCCAGCCCGGCTGGGTCGAGCACGACGCGAAGGAGATCTGGGAGCGCTCGCGCCAGGTAATGGACGGCGCGCTGGGCAAGGCGGGCGGCGACGCGGGCAAGGTCGCGGCACTTGGGATCACCAACCAGCGCGAGACGACCGTCGTCTGGGACCGCAACACCGGTGAGCCGATCCACAACGCGATCGTGTGGCAGGACACGCGCACCGACAAGCTCTGCGCCGAGCTCGAGCAGGAGGGCGGCCAGGACCGCTTCCGCACCAAGAACGGCCTCCCGATCGCGACCTACTTCTCGGGCCCGAAGGTGCGCTGGATCCTCGACAACGTCGACGGCGCGCAGGCGAAGGCCGACGCCGGCGAGCTCGCGTTCGGCAACATCGACACGTGGTGCATCTGGAACCTGACCGGCGGCAAGCTGCACATCACCGACGTCTCCAACGCGAGCCGGACGATGCTGATGAACCTCGCGACGCTCGACTGGGACGACGAGCTGCTGTCGGCGATCGGCGTGCCGCGCTCGATGCTGCCCGAGATCCGGCCGTCGAGCGCCAACTACGGCGAGATCTCGGCGGGCGCGTTCGCGGGGCTGCCGGTCGCCGGCGACCTCGGCGACCAGCAGGCGGCGACCTTCGGGCAGACCTGCTTTGACCCCGGCGAGGCCAAGAACACGTACGGGACCGGCAACTTCCTGCTGCTCAACACCGGCACCTCGCCCGTGCAGTCAAAGAACGGGCTGATCACGACCGTCGGCTACAAGATCGGCGACCAGGATGCGGTCTACTGCCTCGAGGGCTCGATCGCGATCACCGGCGCGCTCGTGCAGTGGCTGCGCGACAACCTGAAGATGATCCGCACGGCGCCCGAGGTCGAGGACCTCGCCAAGACCGTCGAGGACAACGGCGGCTGCTACATCGTGCCGGCGTTCTCGGGCCTGTTCGCGCCGTACTGGAAGAGCAGCGCCCGCGGCGTGTTCGCGGGGCTGACGAGGTATGTCAACGCCGGCCACATCGCGCGCGCGACGCTCGAGGCGACGGCGTTCCAGAGCCGCGAGGTGTCAGACGCGATGAACGCCGACTCCGGCGTCGACCTCGCGTCGCTGAAGGTCGACGGCGGGATGGTCGCCAACGAGACGCTGATGCAGTTCCAGGCCGACATCCTCGGCGTGCCGGTGATCCGGCCGAAGGTCGCCGAGACGACGGCGCTCGGCGCCGCGTACGCGGCGGGCCTCGCGACCGGGTTCTGGGCCGCGGTCGACGACCTGCGCGCCAACTGGGTCGAGGACAAGCGCTGGGAGCCGAAGATGGACGCATCCGCGCGCGAGACGGCATTCCACTTCTGGAAGAAGGCGGTCGAGCGGACCTTCGACTGGGCGGAGTAAGGGAACAGTGACGCGAGCTTCCCGCGGGGCGCCGGCCGGGCACGCCGGCGCCCTGGCGGGAGGCAGGTGACCAGGAGTAAGCTGCGTTGCCGGCACGAGGATCCTGGTTCGCCGCGTGACCCGCTTGGAGGAGTGACCTGTGGAGAGGCTCAGCACCGATCTGTTGGTGATCGGCGGCGGCGCGACCGGCGCCGGCGTCGCCTGGGACGCTGCGCTGCGCGGGTTGGACGTCGTGCTGGTCGAGCGCAGCGATCTCGCGACCGGCACGAGCGGCCGCTTT
>JBEKRJ010000614.1:0-3719 GCA_049518835.1 Solirubrobacteraceae bacterium | reverse complement strand
ACGGCGCCAGGACCTCGTACCAGTTCCAATGGGGACTGACCAACACCTACGGCGCCGCCAGCAACTTTCACGCGCTCCGCGGCGGCACCGCGTTCGTTGCCGTGAGCGCGACCGCGCCAGGTCTGATCCCCGGGACCGTCTATCACTTCCGCGTGATCGCGGTCAGTGCACTTGGGACCTCGACCGGTCGCGACCACACGTTCACGACCGCCGGTCACCCACCCCCAGGCGTGACCACCGGCCCCGCGACGTCGATCTCACAGACGGCGGCGACGGTCACGGGGACGGTCAACCCCAACGGGCAGGCGACCACCTGGGAGTTCCAGTACGGTCCGACGCCCTCTCCGACGGCGCAAACGATCGCGCAGACGCTGCCGGCCGGTCACGCGCCTGAGTCGGTCGGCGCACAGCTGTCCGGGCTGACGCCGGGGACGTGGTTCTACTATCACCTCGTTGCGCTGCACGGCAGCGCCGTGGTCCAGTCCGGACTGCCCGCGATGTTCTTGACCGAGCCCTCGCCGCGACCGGTCCCGAGCGTACGGGCGAGCACCACACCGCACCGCGATCGCCGACGCCCATACGTGTTCACGACCGGGGCCACGGTCGTGCTGCCGTCGTCGATTCCTGCGGCCTACGGCTGCAACGGGACCGCCACGATCCGCTACCTGTTCGGCCGTCGCGTGATCAGGACGGTGACCGCCGGTGTGCAGTCCAACTGCACGCTCGGCGTGCAGACAGGGTTCAATCGTCTACCGGGCCGCGGCAGCGCGGGGCGACAGGTGACGTTGAAGATCGCGATCGAGTTCAACGGCAACGGATACCTCGCGCCGGCCAAGGCTCGCGCCGAGCACGTTCGGCTCGGCTAGCGCGATCAGCCCGATAACCGCACCGGGCCCGGCCCCACGACCGAACGGGGCCGGGCGCCGGTAGGCTGGCGCGCCGTGCCTCGTGCGGGTCGCGGCGTCGGCAGCGCCGCATGGTTGCTGGCGCTCGCGCTGATGGCGTGGGCGGTCGTGCCGGTGGTCGTGATCGCGCTGCACGCGTCGGACTCCGGGCTGCGCTTTACCGGCGCCGATGGCCTGATCGGCGCCGACGGCGTGCTCGGCGCCGACCAGTTGCAGTACCTCGCCTGGGTGCGCGACGCGGGCGGGCACGGACTGGTGTCGAACCTGTTCAGCCTCGCGCCGAGCGGGCGCGTGTTCCTCGAGCCGCTGTTTGCGGTCTCGGGGGCGCTGTGGCGGCTCGGCGTCTCGTTGCAGCTCGCATATCTGCTCTGGAAGCCGATCGCGGCGGTGGCGCTGTTCGCCGCCACGTTCGCGTTGGCACGGCGGATGGCCGACTCCCCGGGCGCGGGGACCGCGATCGTGGCGCTGTCGCTGTTTTTCTACACGCCGGCGAGCTGGATCCTGAACTGGGGCAAGCTCGGCTCCGGCAGCTTTCGCTTTCAGACCTACCTGGTTGGCTGGGAGTTGCTGCCGGCCAACAAGCTGTGGGGCTACGCGCCGAGCGCGATCGCGATCGCGTTGCTGCCGGTTGTCCTGCTGGCGACCGACCGAGCGCTGACGCGCCGGCGCGCGGGCGGTGTCGCGGGGGCGGTTGGCGTTGCGTCGGCGGCCGCGCTACTTGCCTCTTGGCTGCACCCCTGGCAGGGCGCGACGCTCGTGCTGCTGCTGGTTGGATTGGCGGTCTGGCGCCGGTTGCGAGACTGGCTAGTGCTCGCAGTGCCGGCGCTCGCGGCGGCGTTGCCGCCGACCTACTACGAGCTGCTAGCCCACGGCGACCCGGCGTGGAGGCTCGCATCGAGCAACGAGGTCGTCGCGCGGGTGCCGCTCCTCGCGCTGGGCGCCGGCCTCGGCCCGCTGGCGCTGGTCGCCGCCACCGGGGTCCGGCGCCCTGGGGAAGCGTCGCTCGAACGGATGCTGTTGCTGTGGATCGCAGCGACCCTGGTCACATACTTCACCGTCAACGCGTTCCCGACCCACGCCCTGCAGGGCCTCAGCATCCCGCTCGCGGTACTCGCGGTACGGGGCTGGCAGCGGCTGCAAGCTCCTGCTGTCCTCGGCGTGGTCGCGGTCGCGGCGGTCAGCTTGCCCGGTCTCGCCTGGGACGCGCAGAAGCTGCTGGTCAGCGCGCGCAGCAAGATCCCGCAGTATTACCTGACCGGCGGCGACGCGCGGGCGCTCGACTGGCTCGCCGACCGCGCGCCGCCCGGCGGCGTGCTGGCGCCGACGCCGTTCGCGATCGTCGTGCCGTCGCAGACCGGACGCGCGGTGTGGGTCGGGCATCCGTACTGGAGCGCCGACTATCAGGCGCGTGCTCGGCGCGTCGATGCCCTGTTCGACGGCCGGATGCGACCGGCGCGTGCGCGGGCGTTCGTCGCCGGCACGCGCGCGACGCTGCTGGTGTCCGACTGCGCGCACCCCAGCGACCTCGAGGATGCGCTTCGGGGGCTGCTGCGCGCCGTCAAACGGTTCGGCTGCGCGCGCGTCTATGTGCTCGCCCCGCCGACGGTCACCGAGAGCATCGCTCAGCCAACCGTCACCGAGGGCGATCGCGCAGCCGGTAAACGAACCGCAGGCCCGACCACGTCACGTTGATCGCGCACACCTTGTTGTCGACCAGTCCGGCCGCGAGACCGAGCCGTCGCACCAGATCGTCGCTGAGGTCCGTCTCGACCCCCGAAGCGCGCTTGGGCCACGCGACCCACAAGCCGCCGGCGGGATCCAGCGCGCGCCGCAGCGCCGGCAGCTGACGCTCGAGCGCCGCGCGCCGGCGGGCGAACGCGACGATCACGTCCAGCGGCCCGCGGGCCCGGCGGCGTACAGAAACGCCGGGCGGCAGCTCGGACAGCTCTGATTCGAGGAACCCGTCCGGCGCGCTGAGCAGCGCCAAGCGCGACCCGGGCTTGATCCCGAGCTTGCGCGCCAGCAGCGATGAAGGGGGTGCAGCGTGTGACCCTCCCTCGATCGCGGACACGCAGGTGATCTTAAGCGCGACGGCCTCGCCCCGCGAGGACGCCGGGCGATCGCCGCGGGGACGCCTAGATCACCGCGACGGCGCCGGCGATCGCCGCCGTCGGCTAGGACAGCCGCGCCTGCGCCGCGACGCCGGCGATCACCTTCGACAGCTGGTTGCCCTGCCAGGCGACCGGCGAGTGCCCCGGCTTGTCGGTCACCAGTTGCGCGCCGGGGATCGCCGCCGCGTAGGCCTCTCCGATCGCCTTCGGGTGCCCCGGGTCGGGCTCGTCGTCGCTGGCTACGACGCTCGCTGCAACCGCGATCCCCGCGAGCTGCTCGAGCGCCTTGAACGGGCGCGAGCGCGGCACCGCGTGCAGCGCGTCGGCGACCGCCAGCGGGTGTGCGTGCAACGAGAGGCGCTGGCGCGTGACGGTGACGATCGACTGCTCCCATGCCTCCGGGCCCGGCGTGCGCGCGGCGAGGAACCCCTCGATGCCGCCGGTTCGCAACCCGTTGGCGAGTGCGTCCCAGCGCTCGAGTCGCTGCGGATCGGCGTTCGTTGCCGGGTCGTAGGCCGGCGTGATCAGCACCATCGCCCCAAGCCGCTCGGGCGCGTGCAATGCCAGCCACACGATCGTGTGGGCTCCCATCGAGGCACCGGCCAGCACAGCCCGCTCGACGCCGAGCGCGTCGAGCACGGCGAGCGCATCCAAGCCGAGATGCTCGTAGGTGTAGGCATCCGGATCCGCCGCCGGCGACGAG
>JBEKRJ010000613.1:0-3723 GCA_049518835.1 Solirubrobacteraceae bacterium | reverse complement strand
GACGACCGACTACCTCACAGGCACGCCCGAAGTCGACGTCGAATAGCGCCCGGAAACGAGGTCCGCTCGAGCCTGGTCGGCCACTCGCGACCGTGTACAAAGACGCGGCTAGTGACGAGTGCATCTGCATCTGATCGATCCACGCCGGCAGAGCTGGACCAGCTTGTGTACGTCCACGGGGGCGAGCTTGGTCTGCGCCGCGAGCGCCGCCAGGGGGGTGGGTAATTCTCGACCCGCTTGGGGAGCCTGTGGCGGACACCGAGACGTTGGAGCGGATTCGTGCGCTGCGGATACCCCCAGCTTGGACGCACGTTTGGATCGCCGGCTTCTCGAGCGCGCACCTGCAGGCCACGGGCCTCGATTCCAAAGGGCGCCGACAGTACCTGTATCACCGGCTGTGGCGCGTGCGGCGAGACCACGAGAAATACGACGACATGCTTGAGTTCGCGGGCAAGCTCCCGCGAATCCGAGCCACCGCGAGGAGCCTACTCGGCGCGCGCCATGGGGAGCGCGATCGGACGCTCGCTCTGTCGATTCGATTGCTCGACATCGGCTTGTTCAGGGTCGGCTGGGACCGCTACGCTCGCGACAACGGCCACGTTGGCCTCACCACGCTCCGGCGCGAGAACGTGACGCTGCGAGGGTTTGAGGTTCATTTTGACTTCGTCGCGAAGTCGGGCAAGCGTCGCCGGATGACGGTGCGCGATCCGCAGTCGGTCGCGGCGCTCGCCGAGCTCAAGCACCGTCGCGGCGCGCCGGACGAGCTTCTGGTGTACCGATCGGAGCACCGCTGGCGACGGATCCACGCTCCCGACGTGAACAACGCGTTGCGCGCCTGGGGGGAGGGCCCCTACTCGGCCAAGGAGTTCCGCACCTGGTCGGCGACCGTGCTCGCCGCCGTCGCTCTGGCCCGCGAGCACACAACCGGCAAACGTGGCCCGAGGGCGGTCAGCCGGGCAGTGCGCGAGGTGTGTTCCGCGCTTGGCAATACACCGGCGGTCGCCCGCGCCAGCTACATCGACCCACGCGTGATCACGCTGTTCCAGGGCGACCAGGTCATTGAGCTTCCCGAGGCGACGCGGCCGGTCGCGTTCCCGCTGGAGATAGAACTGGCAGGTGACGACATCGTCGTGGAGCTGCCGACGGACGTTGACGGCGACGCGGTCCGGCTCGAAATCGAGCAGCGCGTGCAGGCGCTCCTACTGGCGGCTCTCTGATGCTGAACGCGCCGAGCCGCGATTGCCACGCTCGCAGCGCGTTGTCATGCGCTCCTCGGCCCAGTGCCTCTCGAGAGCCGGCGCGAGGTCGCGTACCGCGCCGACGCCGAGCACATCATCGCGGGTCGGGCTTAGCGCTAAGGCCCGCGGGCCCCTAGTCGACCTTGAGAGTAGCTGTGGCGGTAGGGTCGATGCAGATGCGAGCGCAGCAAGCAGGAGTTCGCGCGTCGGCGCGAGGTGTGAGCCGTCGATGAGCGTCGGCGCCGAGTCGATCCCGTACGAGGGCCGGACCGCCTGGGCGCGGAACCTCGCCGCGCCCGTCCGGAGCTTCCTGAGCACCGAGGAGGGCGGCGCGATCGTGATGCTTGGAGCCGCAATCGCGGCGCTCGTGTGGGCGAACGCTCCGGGATGGCACTCGTACGAATCGGTTTGGACAACGAGGCTTGCGATCAGGATCGGGAGCACGGGGATCGCGGCGGACCTTCGCCATTGGGTCAACGAGGGCTTGATGACTCTGTTCTTCCTTGTAGTGGGTCTCGAGGCCAAGCGCCAGCTTGACCTCGGCGAGCTGCGAGAGCGCCGGAGGCTCGCGATTCCGGTGGTGGCGGCGTTCGGCGGAGTCACGGTGCCGATCCTGATCTACCTCGCCTTCAACGCTGGCCGCAGCGGCGCGCACGGCTGGGGCGCGGCGATGTCGACCGATACCGCGTTCGCGCTCGGAGCCGTAGCCCTCGTGACCCCACGGACCGCGACCCGCATCCGCGTGTTCCTGCTGACGCTGGCGGTCGTCGACGATCTCGCCGCGCTGGTGGTGATCGCAACGGTTTACGCCGGTCACGTCTCGTTCGTCGCGCTGGGGGTCGCGATCGCGCTGTTCGCGGGATTGATCGTGCTGCGCTACGCGCCGTTCGGCCGCCGCGCGATCTCCGTCGGGCTCGCGGTGGCGATCTGGGTCGCGATGTTCAAGTCGGGCATCGATCCGGTGATCGCCGGGCTGGCGATCGGGCTCGCCACGAGCGCGTACCCGCCCACCCGCGAGGATCTCGAGCGGGCAACGGCGCTGACACGGTCGTTCCGCGAGCAGCCGACGCCGGAGCTCGCGCGCTCGGCGCAGCAGAGCCTGCAGTCGGCGATCTCGGCAAACGAGCGACTCCAGTACGACCTTCACCCATGGACGAGCTACGTGATCGTTCCGCTGTTCGCACTCGCCAACGCCGGGATTCATCTGACCGGCAAACTAATGAGCGACGCCACGTCCTCGCCGATCACGCTCGGGATCCTGGTCGGCTACCTGGTCGGGAAGCCGATCGGGATCTTCTCCGGCTCCTGGATCGCGACGCGCCCCGCCCTTCACGGTCCGCGCGCGTTGATCAGCGGACCGGTGCTCGTCACGGCCGGCGTGTGCGCCGGGATCGGCTTCACCGTCTCCATCCTCGTTTCGAGCCTGGCGTTCAGTGGCGAGCGCCTCGACGAGGCGAAGCTCGGGGCGCTCGCCACGGTGGTGATCGCGCCTATCGTCGGCTGGGTGATGACCCGGATGATCAGGCGCTTGCCGAGCGACCTGCGTGCACGGCAGGTCGGACGGACCGCCGAGGACATCCTTGATCTTGTGGAGGATGTAAATCCCGATCGAGACCACATTCGGGGGCCCGACGGCGCACTTGTCACGCTGCTCGAGTACGGAGACTTCGAATGCACCTACTGCGGGCAGGCGGAGCGTGTGATTCGAGAGCTCCTCTCCTCACACGGCGACGTGCGCTACGTGTGGCGGCACCTACCTCTGAACGACGTCCACCCCACCGCTCAGCTCGCCGCCGAGGCATCCGAAGCCGCCGCCGCCCAGGGCAAGTTCTGGGAGATGTACGACACCCTCCTCAGGCATCAAGAGGCGCTCTCGATGCGCGACCTCGTCCGCTACGCTCGGGACCTTGATCTTGACATCGACCGCTTCACCGACGAGCTGCGCCGGCGGGACTTTGCCCCGAGGGTCAGCGAGGACGTCGCGAGTGCCGACGAGAGCGCGGTATCCGGCACACCGACCTTCTTCATCAATGGCCGCCGCCATTACGGCGTCTACAACATCAGCATCCTCACCGATGAGGTGCGTGCTGCCAAGGGCCGAGCCCAGCAGCTCCTCAGCGCCGCGCCGAGCTAGGCTAGGCGCAGCGGGTCTCGAGCGCGAAGCTTGCGTTTGGGAGGTGCCAGTGTCGACCTAATGCACGGAAGCCCATCCCACTGTTCGAGGCCGAGCTCAAGCCGGTGACCTCGCGACGACTCCAGGAGCGGCGCTCATCGGGGGTCTCGACGGCGAGTGTGGCTTGCCGTTCTCCCGATCGATCACAGCCGCATCGCACCTCCCGAGCAGCTCGTCCGGCAGCCGTTGGACAGTGCTCAGGTCGGCCGGCGCAGGTCGACAGGTCGTCGCACACCGCTGGGTAACGCGGGGCGTTGTCGTCAGCCATCGTCCGTCCTGCTCGTTTGCTGTGTCCGGAGTGCGCTCTCGACC
>JBEKRJ010000612.1:0-3727 GCA_049518835.1 Solirubrobacteraceae bacterium | reverse complement strand
TCTCTCGTGAAGTCGCTCTCGGAGGTCCCGTGAAGGACCGTTTCGACGAGTCCGGGCAGCCCGGTGGTGTCGCCGTCGTCAAGTGTGAACGCCGCCAGATCGACGGGCGAATCCGCCAGCCCGTAAAGCGTTTGCGGGCGCGTCGCCATGATCAGTGCCTAGGCCACGTGTCTTGCGTAGAAGGTGCTCAGCTGCTCGTAACACGAGAGCTGTCCCCCGGCCACGTGTCGACCCTCGCGGTCACCGACCCGGAGCTGATCGAGGACTTCGACAACTTTGCCTTCGACGAGATCCTGCAATACGGCAACCTACGCGCGTCGCTCCTCGTCTGAGAGATTGGGGGGCGTTAGGTCGCCGCGCTCGAACCCCGGTACGAGCTCCGCTGGACCGGTCCTGGGCATGTTTGAGTGAATGCCGAGCAGCTCCGGGACGGCCTGTGTGCCCATCGTCCGGGGTGCGCGCGCCCCGCCCAGCTCCGCGGGGCTTCGTAGAGCTCGTCGGGAAAGACCCTGATCGCGAACGCGATAGTCGCGCTGCGCCGGTGCACTTCGAGGCATCGGCTTCTCCTGAGATCTTCGTGTCAAGCTCCGGCTGGGGCGGCGTTGTATTCCTCGTCGGTGACGTGGTCGCCCCAGTCGGCACTGGGGCCGTACTCGCCGGGAAGCACGGCCTGAGGCCCCGGAAGTGTGAAAGGAGAAGCCGGCGACGCGCGCGGTGGACTTCCCCTCTTGGGGCGAAAGGTTGCGCGAGGCACTTTAGGGGTAGCGCGTGCGTGAGCCAGTCGGTAGGCCGCTCAGCAGCTTGTGAAAGATCACCTTCAGGGTCTGCTTGCCATAGGCGTGTGAGCCGTCGTACATCGTCAGCACGGCGATTGAGACGCGTGCGCAGCCTCGGGTCAACAGCGCGACCTGATTGTCGATCAGTCCGGTGCCATAACCCCATCCACCCTTGAAGGAGAGCTTCCAGCCTTTCGGGGCGACCTCGCCGATACCCCAGCGCTGGGAGGGCACGATGCTCGCGAGGAGATGCATCGCGTAGGCGCGATGTCGTGGCACGATGTAGCTGTCGATATGCAAGAAGAACTTGGTCTGGTCGCGCGCGGTGATCTCGGACTCGCCCCAGATGGGCTCGGTCGCCGCGAAATTGGTCATCCCCACCCGAGCGGCCAGCGCCTGCAGCCCGCTGTTGCCGATGAGTTCATCCAGCGTGTTGGCCGCGTCGTTGTCTGACCTCGTGATCATCGGGTACAGCAGCGACTCGTCGTAGCCGTTCAGCGCTCGCCCTGCGACCGAGGGTCGGTCGAGATAGGCGACCATCAGCATCGCCTTGAGAACGCTCGCCGACCACTCCTCGTGGTCGGGACGGTAGCCATAGAACGCCCCCGCTGTGCGTACCGCGAAGGCGATGTCGCCGCGCCGGCCGCGCTGGTAGCCGATCGCGGAGAGGATGTTCGGTCGCCAGATCTGATCTAGCGGCTTGCCGACCCCCGGCAGCAGGCAGGTGCCACCGCTTGCCTGCGCCCGCGAGCGCGTCGCCGCGGCGGGCGAGATG
This sequence comes from Solirubrobacteraceae bacterium, assembly GCA_049518835.1. Lineage (GTDB taxonomy): Bacteria > Actinomycetota > Thermoleophilia > Solirubrobacterales > Solirubrobacteraceae > Palsa-465. The sequence goes on along the minus strand of JBEKRJ010000612.1, from coordinate 2,176 downwards.
TCGATCGTCAGCGCGCCCAGCGCCGCCAGGATGGCGAGGGAGATGCCACAGCACACGACTCGCGCCCGAGCGCTCACCGCGAACCACCGTTCATCTGGCACGGGCAGAAACTCTAAAGGCGCGACGTTCGGTGAGCTCATCAGCGGTCCCGACGCCGCGGCGAGGCCGCCCGACCCCGAGCGCCGTCGTGCGCGCTCACGTCGCAACGAAAAGCGCGGTCCAGCCTCACACGCGCGCCGATCGAGTCGGGGAAGGCGCGGCGCGGTCGGCCCGGGAGCCTCCGAAGCGGACGAGCGGCTGCCGGCACGACGTCCGCCCGGCGAACACGACAGCGAGCTTTAGCGGGATGCCCGAAAGCCGGATTGTCGCACCGTCGCCACATGTTGATGCAACGTCTGGCGCAGAGCGATGGGTTCGATTCGACCCCCGATGCCAGTAGCGGGCTTGCGCCCTCACCCAAGCTTGAACGTCAGAACGGTGGGGTCCGGACGATTGCTTCGCACCGATTCGGATCCGAGCTCCGGTCCGGCTGTTGCCGCTCAGGCCAGTTTCCAGTTTGACGTCGAGTTTCCAGTGGCGCTGGCCCGGGATCGCGCTTGCCGCGCCGAGCAGGGCCCGCGGAGTCGCCGACGAGACATTCGTACGACAACGAAGGCCGGTCTGCGTCGGCCGTCGCGAGCCGGGCGAGTGTGGCTCCTCCACACCTGGCACGGTCGCGCGCACTCTGCCAGCGCTGGCCGTCGGACCGAGGTCCCGATCGCTCAACGTCTCGTGGCACGCTCTCGCCGGGATGCAGAAGCCTCAGGCCGTCGCGTCGGACGGCCGGATCAGCGGCATTGCGGTGGTCTCGTCGGCGGGGCGGAAACCGGCCGCTTCGGCCTTGTGCTTACAGGCCAGCGGATCGTGGCTCGCGGTCCGCTGGCCGCGCAGGCGGGACGGTGGGCGAAGGTGGCGGCCATCCCACTCTCGAGCCAACCAGCGCCCCAGTGAGCTCTCTGGGTTGCAATGCTCTGGCAATGGCAGGCGCCCCGTCACCTGGTTCCCCGGTCCGCGGCTCGCAGTCGGGAAGGCCGATCATGGCGCTGCTCGATCTGCTCGGCCGGCGCTGGAACATGCGCGTAATCTGGGAGCTGCGCGACGTGGAGCCGCTCAACTTCCGAGCGCTTCAGGACCGGTGCGACGGAATGAGTTCCTCAGTCTTGAGCCGGAGGCTGAGCGAGCTCCGCGCCGCCGGGATCGTGGAGCAGGTCGACCGTGGGTATGAGCTCACCATCGAGGGCCACAAGCTGCTCGCGCTTTATCCGGAGCTCGAGGCGTGGGCACAGCGGTGGGCGGAACGATCAGCAGCCAGACGCTGAGGGCTTCAGCGGTGGCGACCCGCTCGTGCCTCGGCAGCGATGTGGACCCAGAACAGACCACCGACCACGCCGTTGCTGACGCCGAAGGAGAGGAAGTTCCCGCGATCAAGGCGACCTTGCACGAAGAGGATCACCGAGAGCACGAAGGCCCACATCTTCAACGCGGCACCGAATATCAGTAGCGGTACGACGGGCTTCTTCGCCACGTACAGGTACAGATAGAACGATCCGAATGTCGCTGCCGTCCCGGCCGTGAAGGCCTTCAGTTGGTCGTAGTCGGCGGGAGGATCCGGTTGGCGCTTGGCGAGCCAGACCTCGCGGACGACCTTCGCGGCTCCGAACCAGTTCAGCGCAACGCCGATGAGGAGCACCCCGCGACCCTCGCCCCGGAGGACCTTCCCAACCTGAGTCTGCTTCTTTTCTGAAAGCATGGTGAGAGCCTATCATCGCGAGCCTGATTCTTTTGGCGACCGCGGCCTGGCCGGCGTCGGCGGCGAGCGTGTCGCGGGTCGGGTAACGAGCGCGGCAGTCACCGATCTCCGCCAACAGCTCCGCGGCGCAGACCACGCTGCTGCGCTTCTTGAACAGCGACAGGAAGACCTCGCCGTCTGGGTGCTTGCGCACAGCGGTGGCGATCTGCGCCTCCAGCGCCTTGATCTGCTCGTTGATCGTGTTGAGCGTCGCGACCAGGCTCAGCACCAATGCTCGGCGGGTGGCCAGTTCCAGCGCGCCGATCCGGGTCTCGGGGGAGCGGCGGAGCTTTACGAGCAGCTTTGCGGGCGTCTGGCGGCCGGTGTAGTGCTGCCGAGTCAGGAATC
>JBEKRJ010000611.1:0-3732 GCA_049518835.1 Solirubrobacteraceae bacterium | reverse complement strand
CTGGGCGCAGGTGCTCGTCGTCGAGCCGAGCAGGATCGGCATCGTCGGTCACATCTGCGACATATGTCATGTCTCCGACGCCGTCCGGGCGATCGCCTCCGACACGAGCGACCAGCGGGGTCACGAGCGCAGGGCCCCGGGAGCAGGCCCGGGCTCGGTCGGGTTTTGGTGTAGTCGCCCATAGCATCGATGATCGTGTACGGGCGCTGACCGCCACGTTCGTCGAGGGGACCGCGGCTAGCCGCCGCGCTGGCGCGTCAGTGGAGGCGCCGGCTCCGGGGTCGGCTGGGCCTGCATCCGTAGACGCAGCGCCGGTGACTGTGCTTGACGTGTGCGTCACCGTCGCGACCGTGCCATGTCGATCAGGATCCGCTACTCCGCCTGGGCGAACGAGAAGCCCGGCGGGAGCCCCCAGTTCTCGAGCGGAACGCGTTCGTAACGCCACTTGTGAGTGCTGATTGGCCCCGTACGCGCCGGCACCGACCGGGGCATGCTCGTCGCCGTTTAGGTTCTGGCAGCTGAGCCCGCGGCCGGCGGGTTCGCGGTCAACGAACGATGGGATTCCCGGAGGTGGCACGAAAGCGTTAGTCGCCGTCCCGTTAGTCGCCGCGCGGAACGGCGAATCTACCGTCCGCGCGCGCGTTTCTCGTTAGTCGCCGCCGCGTTCTCGGTACGTTGGTGACTGCCACAGCGGTTGGAGGAACCGAACAGAATTTGACGCTATAAAGAGCGGAGTGGGATTGTGCGTTGAGCAGCGTCGGCTCCATAGGCTTGGCTGCCGATCAAGGGATATGAGTTCGCTGGGAGATCAAGAGCTGCCGCCGACCAGGCAATCCAGAAGCTGGATCTGACCGGCCCGGTCGCGGTGTCGATGCCGGTGATGATCGCGATCGCGTCGACCAACACCGAGTCGGTGCCGGCAGCAAGACCGCGCGAGTTGCTCGTCGGCGACGGTCAGGACCTGCTGACGTCCCGAGTGATTCACAGCACCGCCTCGGGCGACTTGCTCCACCAAGTAGCCTGGCGTTCTCGGCGCAATACACGACTCCTCCTTCAGTCAGAGTTCGTGCGGCCAAGTCCAAGGGGTGAGCAGACCGTGCGCGGGCGTAGGCAGTCAGTTCGGCTCGCGAGGAGACACGAACCTTGTCGTGAATGTGCCCGCGGTACGTTCCAACGGTCCGCACGCCGAGATCGAGCTTGTGCGCGATCTCTGGGTTCGTATGTCCCAGCGCGACAAGCTTCAACACCTGGAGCTCGCGCCGGGTGAGGCGATCAGGAGTCGCAGCGATGCTCCTCAGCTGCGCTATCCGCGCGCCGAGTCGCGGGTCGAGGTACTCGCGCCCCGCAATCGCGGCGTGCAGTGCCTGGACGAGTTCCGTGGCGGCCGCTTCCTTGAGCACGTATCCCAGCGCACCAGCGCGCAGCGCTTCGCGAGCGACCGCTGGCTCGTTGTGCATCGTCAGGACAACGATCGCCGTGCTCTGGGACGCGTCGAGCAACCTCGGGATCGCTTCGAGGCCAGACCCTCCACGCATGCTGAGATCGAGCACGAGCAGGGTCGGCCTGTATGCGCCTACGTGGCGCATCGTCTCGCGAAGATCGCCCGCCTCCGCGACCACCTCAAGCCCTGCTTCAGCGTTCAGCAGCCTCCGCACGGCGCTTCGCACGATCGGGTGATCGTCGGCGAGGATGATCGTGGCCACCCCGTCGACGTTCCCGGTGAACTCGTTCACCGCCGCCACGCTACCCCCTCCCGCCCTCCGCCCACGGCTTGACAAGGCGCCGCTCGCGCCCGCAGCCCTTCTGGCAGCTGATGGCAGCAGGCGGCCTGCAGCCTGGCGAGACCGACGCTCGCCAGACGTCGCGGCGTGTTCGAAGCCCGAGGACGGCTGGGGGAGTCCTTCTGGTCTCGCTGAAGGTTCTACTGCCCCGGGGGCCAGCACGGTCTGGCGACTGGTCGGTGCCGCGCGCCGAGCGCGCCAACGAGCGCCGCTTCGGATGCTCGTCGGCGCTCTCACCCGCCCGTCGCGGGAGCTACCCCTTGCGGCATGAGGGGTTCGGCGGCACCTCCCGATACAAGTCCCCCTTGCCCGAGCGGATCACCAACAGGCCCTTTTGCGTGCCGACATCGAGACGTCGTCGATGTTCAGCGCGGCCAGCTCGTGCAGCCGCGGCATCGTGTACAGCAGCAGCGTCACGATCGCCCGGTCCCGAGGCCGGGACGCCTCCGCCGCGCGCAACAGCGCGCGCTGCTCATCCTCCGAAAGCCCCCTCGGCGCCGCCTGGGAGAGCGGCTCGCGCTTGACGTTCGCGGGCGCCAGTCCCAGGAACCGGTTGAAGTGATCGACCGCCGCGAGCGCCAGGTTGACCGAGGCGGGCTTCCAGCCACGATCCACCTTCAGATGCCGCTTGAAGTCCCGCGCGGCGTAATCCCGCACCCGCGGGTCGCTCAACGCATCCTCGCCGTCGCCCCGTCCGACCAGCCACGCACCATACGCACCGACGTGCTGAGCGTAGGCATCCTTCGTCCTGGCCGCCAGCGGCGCCCGCTCAAGATCCCGCCGGTAGCGCTCGACCGCGCTCATGACCGCGCTCTCGCCGCTGCGGCGCTTGTTAGTAGAAGCTGATTTCCGCGCTTGTGAGGCCGCCACGAGCGGATTAGTAGCAGGAATCGCGGACGGAACCTGCTACTAAGGGGAGTTAGACGCAGAGTTAGACGCGGCCCGCCGCCGTACGCGCTTTCCGCGCAGAGCAGGGTGCGCGACGTCGGCCAGGAGATGCGCGTCCGAACACGAAGGCGGGTCTGGAGCTAGTCGCTCGCTACCTCGAGCGCCGGTGCTGGTGATGGGTGGCCGCGTGTGGTTGCCGCGGTCTCGCGCTCGTAGAGCCCGGGCAGGAAGTTCTCGAGGTTGCCCATCTCCTCGATTGCGTGTTTGAGCCATGCTTCGCCCTTGGGGCGGCTGAAGAAGGCGGGAATGGCTGCCTTGCCGAGCCGGCCCATCGGCGCGCCCGGGACATACATGAAGTGCCCGAACCGCGTGCCGCCCGGGACCTCCTCGATGCTGTGCTCCATCCGCACGACGTGTATGCCGGCGATGAGGACGTTGTGGATGAAGATCTCCTCGTCGAGGCGCTCGACGGTCGCGACCATCTGGACCTTGTACCGCGGGTTTCGACCCAGGTACTCGAGGTTCGCGATCTGGGCGCCCGGACCGATCGACCCATCGCAGCAGCGGCGGACGTACACCGCGTAGACGTGGTCAAACGGATGCCAGACGCGGTAGCGGGGGTAACGCTGACCGTTGATCTCCATATCGCCCTCGAGGTGGCTGAACCACCAAACGAGCATCCTCGGCGTGATGCCAGGGAGCACCTCGTCAACCGAGTACTTACTGCGCCCATCCGCGAGCGTCTCGCATCCCGACTTCGCAGAGGATCGCGCCTTGAGCTCCCATGGAAGCAACAGCGGTTCAGGCAGAGTGGCTCTCATCACGTTCGCATCCCGGGTTTTGGGTTTTTCGAGATCTCTCAGGTTCTTGCGGGTCTGTGGGACCCGTCTTCGGTAGAGGTGGCGACTGAGGCGAGGAGGGCGTCGAGCCAGTCGAAGATGACCTGGTGCAGGTTCGACGTCGCCCCTGCTTGGCAGTGTCCACCGCCTCCCTCTGCTGTGGGGAAGAGGTGGTATTTCTTCTGGCAGCGGAGCGCCTCGTACAGCTGGGATGCCTGCCCGTC
>JBEKRJ010000610.1:0-3742 GCA_049518835.1 Solirubrobacteraceae bacterium | reverse complement strand
CTCGACGTGGCGCCGTCTGAGGCCAATCCATGAATGGGGGCTCTGCCTTGCGGGTCGGGCGCCGGCGGCGCAATGTATCGCCGGTGCGCCCCGGGGCCCGGCGATACGTTGCGCCACCCGCGCCCGACCTGCTGGGCAGAGCCCAGGCACTGCACGATCGGCTACCGTCCCGGCGGCGATGACGCCCCGAGTGATCCTGCTGCCCGGCGACGGGATCGGACCTGAGATCACGCAGCCGGCGGTCGAGCTGCTGACGGCGCTGGGCACCGAGTTCGAGTTCGAGCCGCACGTGTTCGGCGGCGCCTCGATCGACGCGTACGGCACCGCGCTGACCGACGACACGCTCGCCGCCTGCGCGAAGGCCGACGCGGTGCTGTTGGCGGCCGTGGGCGGCCCCAAGTGGGACACCACCGATCCCGCCAAGCCGCGCCCCGAGCAGGGGCTGCTCGGCCTGCGCAAGGGGCTCGGGCTGTTCGCGAACCTGCGCCCCGTCAAGCCGCTGCCGGCGCTGTACGACGCCAGCCCGCTCAAGCGCGAGCTGATCGAGCGCACCGACCTGCTCGTCGTCCGCGAGCTGACCGGCGGGATCTACTTCGGCGACAAGACGCGCACCGCGGACGCTGCCTCCGATGCGTGCGTGTACACGCGGCCGGAGATCGAGCGGATCGCGCGGGTCGCGTTCGGCGCCGCCCGCTCGCGCGTGACGAGCGTCGACAAGGCCAACGTGCTCGAGACCAGCCGGCTGTGGCGCGAGGTCGTGAGCGGCGTGCACGCCGACGAGTTTCCGAACATCGAGCTCGAGCACCTGCTGGTCGACAACGCCGCGATGCGGTTGATCGCCGCGCCGCGCCACTTCGACGTGATCCTGACCGAGAACATGTTCGGCGACATCCTCTCCGACGAGGCCGCGATGCTGACCGGCTCGATCGGGATGCTGCCGAGCGCGTCACTGGGCGCCGGCGGCCCCGGCGTGTTCGAGCCCGTGCACGGCTCGGCGCCCGACATCGCGGGCACCGGCACCGCCAACCCGCTGGCGATGTTCCTGTCGGCGGCGATGATGCTGCGCCACGGATTGGCGATGGAAACGGAGGCCGCGGCGATAGAATTGGCTGTCGATCGGGCGCTGGCCGACGGGCTGCGCACGCACGACCTGGGGGGCACGGCAACTACTGCGCAGGCCACCCAGGCAGTCCTCAAACACCTGTAAGGAGCTGTCGTGGAACAAGCGGACCTCATCTGGCACAACGGCGAACTCGTTGCCTGGGAGGACGCGAAGGTCCACGTGCTGACGCACGGACTGCACTACGGGACCGGCGTGTTCGAGGGCATCCGCGCGTATGAGACCGCGCGCGGGACCGCGATCTTCCGCCATCACGACCATCTCGCGCGGCTGTTCAAGTCGGCCGAGCTGTACTACATGCCGATCCCGTACACGCTGCAGGAGCTGCGCGGCGCCACGCACGAGCTGATCGCCGCCAACGAGCTGCGCGAGTGCTACATCCGCCCGATCGTGTTCCGCGGCTACGGCCAGATGGGCCTGTACCCGCTCGACGCGCCGGTCGAGGTCGCGATCGCCGCCTGGCCGTGGGGCGCATACCTGGGCGAGGACAGCAAGCACCACGGCATCCGCGCGAAGGTCGCGAGCTGGCGGCGGATCAGCGACGATTCGCTGATCCCGGCGGCGAAGGCGTCCGGGCAGTACCTCAACAGCATCCTCGCGAAGATCGAGGCGTCGAAGGCCGGCTATCAGGAGGCGATCCTGCTCGACACGCACGGGTTCGTGTGCGAGGGCTCGGGCGAGAACATCTACGCGGTCCGCGACGGGCAGATCGTGACGCCGCCGCACACGGCCGGGATCCTCGACGGCATCAGCCGCCGGTCGATCGTGCAGATCGCGCGCGACCTCGGCTACGAGGTCGTCGAGCGAAACGTCGCGCGGGCCGAGCTGTACCTCGCCGACGAGGTGTTCCTGACCGGTACGGCGGCCGAGCTGGTGCCGGTGTCCGAGATCGACGACCACGCAATCGGCGCCGGCGAGCCCGGCCCGATCACGCGCGCGATCCAGGCCGTGTTCGAGGACGCCCTGCACGGTCGCGACCCGCGCTACGTCGAGTGGCTCGACGTCGTGCAGGTGCCGACCAAGGCTGCCTAGTTGTGCGCGGGCCGGTCGGAGGGCCCCGTTTGAGATGACCACGATCGAGCTCTACGACACGACGCTGCGCGACGGCATGCAGGGCGAGGGCATGTCGCTGTCGGCGCAGGAGAAGCTGCGCGTCGCGCACCGGCTCGACGAACTCGGCGTCGATCTGATCGAGGCCGGCTTTCCGAGCTCCAATCCGAAGGAGCTCGAGCTGTTCGAGCTGCTCGCCGGCGAGCGCTTCGAGCACGCGTCGGTGGCCGCGTTTGGGATGACGCGCCGGCGCGACGTCCGGGCCGACGCGGATCCGGCGCTGCGCACGCTCGCGGACAGCTTCGCGCCGGTCTGCACGCTGGTCGGCAAGACGTGGTCGCTGCACCTGCACAAGGTCGTCAAGGTCGATCGCGACGAGAACCTGCGGATGATCGAGGAGTCGGTCGCGTTCCTGGTCGGCGAGGGCAAGCGGGTCGTCTACGACGCCGAGCACTTCTTCGACGGGTTCGCCGACGATCCCGCATACGCGCTGCGCTGCCTCGGCGCGGCGGCGCGGGCGGGGGCGGAGACCGTCGTCTGCTGCGACACCAACGGCGGCTCGCTGCCGCATACGATCGCGGCGGCGATTGGCGAGGTCGTCGCGGTGATCGAGCCGCTCGGCGTGCGGGTCGGGATCCACTGTCACGACGACGCCGGCTGCGGCGTCGCCAACTCGCTCGCGGCCGTGCAGCAGGGGGCGACCCATGTGCAGGGGACCGTGAACGGCTACGGGGAGCGCTGCGGCAACGCAAACCTGATCACGGTGATCCCCAACCTGCAGCTCAAGCTCGGCTACCGGTGCCTGACCGACGAGCAGCTCGCGACGCTGACGCCGGCGGCGCACTTCTTCGACGAGCTGCTCAACTTCACCCCCGATCCCGACCAGCCGTACGTCGGGCGCAACGCGTTCGCGCACAAGGGCGGGATGCACGTGGCGGGCGTCAACGCCGACCCCGCGACGTTCGAGCACATCGAGCCTGCGGTCGTCGGCAACCACCGCGAGCTGCTGATCTCCGAGCTGTCGGGCAAGAGCACCGTGTTCGCGCGCGCGCGCGACGCCGGGATTGCGCTGCGCGACGAGCAGGCGGCGCAGATCGCCGAGCGTGTCAAGGAGCGCGAGCACCGCGGCTATCACTACGAGGCGGCCGACGGCTCGTTCGAGCTGCTGCTGCGCAAGGAGACCGGCGACTACGAGCCGCTGTTTCGCCTCGAGTCCTGGCGCGCGATCGTCGAGAAGCGCGCCGACGGGCGGGTCGAGACCGAGGCGACGGTCAAGGTGTGGCTCGACGGCGAGCGCTACGTCCGCACGGCCGAGGGCAACGGCCCGGTGAATGCGCTGGACCGCGCGCTGCGCGACGCGCTGACCGAGATCCACCCGCATCTGCGCGAGATCGAGCTGGTCAACTTCAAGGTCCGGATCCTCGACGAGACGAAGGGCACGGGCGCGGTCACGCGGGTGCTGCTCGACGCCTCCGACGGCGACCAGGTGTGGGGCTCGATCGGCGTGTCGGAGAACGTGATCGAGGCGTCGTGGGAGGCGCTGGTCGACTCGCTCGAGTACGGCATGCAGCC
>JBEKRJ010000609.1:0-3744 GCA_049518835.1 Solirubrobacteraceae bacterium | reverse complement strand
GACGTCCCAGACGATCAGCTTGGCGACCATCGGGTCGTACATCGGCGTGATCTCCGAGCCCGGCCCGACGCCGGATTCGACGCGCACGCCCGGGCCGGCCGGCTCGCGATAGCGGCCGATCGTCGCCGGTGCCGGCGCGAAGTTCCTGCTCGCGTCCTCGGCGTTGATCCGGCACTCGATCGCGTGGCCGCGCAGCTCCACGTCCTCCTGGGTAACCGACAGCGGCTCGCCGGCGGCGACCCGGATCCCCTCCTTGACGATGTCCAGGCCTGTCACCATCTCGGTCACGGGATGCTCGACCTGGACGCGCGTATTCATCTCGAGGAAGAAGTAGTCGCCGTCCTGCAGCAGGCCCTCGATCGTCCCCGCCCCCGCGTAGTTGACCGCCGCCGCGGCCTCGGTTGCGATCTTGCCGATCCTGGCACGCAGCTCGGGGTCGACGGCCGGCGCCGGCGCCTCCTCGATCAGCTTCTGGTGGCGGCGCTGGATCGAGCAGTCGCGCTCGCCGAGATGGATCACGTTGCCGTGCTTGTCGGCCATCACCTGCACCTCGACGTGGCGCGGGTCGGGGAGGTAGCGCTCGAGGTACACCGTCGCGTCTGAGAAGAACTTCTCGCCCTCGCGCGCGGCCCCCTCGAAGGCGTCCTGCAGCTTGTCGGCGTCGAGCGCGACGCGAAAGCCCTTGCCGCCACCGCCCCCCGCCGCCTTGACGGCGACCGGGTAGCCGATCGTCGAGGAGATCAGCTCGCGCGCGTCGTCGATCGTCGCCACCGGCTCGGTCGTGCCGGGCACGATCGGGACGCCCGCCTTGGCCATCAACTCGCGCGCGCGGGTCTTAGACCCCATCGCCTCGATCGCCGATGACGGCGGGCCAATGAAGATGATGCCGCGCCGCTCGAGCGCGGCGGCGAAGGCGGCGTTCTCGGCGAGGAAGCCGTAGCCGGGATGGACCGCCTCGGCGCCGCAGCGCTCGATCACCTCGAGCAGCTTGTCGACGGCGAGGTAGCTCTCGGCCGCCGGACCCGGGCCGAGTAGGAACGCCTCGTCGGCCCGCTTGACGTGCAGGGTGTCGCGATCGAGCTCGGAGTAGACCGCGACCGTCGCGATTCCCAACTCCTCGCATGCGCGCTCGATTCGAACTGCAATCTCGCCCCGGTTAGCGATCAGGACCTTCGTAAACATGGTGGGGCGCGGGACTTTAGCGGGGCGCGAACGACCGCGACGCTCCGTTGGCCAAAAGTTGAAGAAGCGGGCCGGCGCGCACTCGCGCCGGCCCGCTTATGCAGCCCGGCCGGGGCGGGTGGCGATGCTCCACGCGAGCGCGCCGACGACGGCGGCGAACACGGCGAGCGAGAGGACGATGTTGAAGATCAGTGCGGTTGTCATGGCTGGAGTCCCTGTTCGTTGCTCTGCTTGGTCGGTGATCTAAGGATCAGACCGCGCCGCAAGACGGCCGTGAGATCAGCGCAAGACCAACGTAAGAGCGAGACGACCGGTGCGGCGTCACGCGGGGGACGCGACCGTCAGCCCCACGGTCCGGGCGCCGACAGCCAGCCGCTCGTCGTATGTGACGAAGCGGGCCAGATCGCTGCCGAGCGCGGAAGCGGTCGCAAGATGGATCGCATCGAGCGAGCGCAGCTCCGCGGGCAGCAGCGCACCGGCGGTCGACAAGATCCGATCGCTGATCCGGATCAGCTCGACGGCCGCGATCACGTCCCGGCCGCGCTGGACCGCCGCGGGTCCAAGCACCAGCAGGGCCCGCAGCACCTCGGTCCGAGCCAGTGCGCTTGACAGCAGCGGACTGCGCCGGCGCAGGTAGCTCCGTAGCGCCTCTGACTCCGCCTCGCGAACGGCAAGCTTCACGAGTGCAGACGAGTCGAGGTAGGTCGCCCGCTCAGCGCTCATCGCGCCGCAGGCGCTCGAGCACCGCGCTCGGCGACTCCAGACCCGGCGCCGGCGACAGCGGCTCCGGCAGGTCGTCGAGATCGCGCGAGCTTGCAATCAGCCCGCCACTGGCCCGCAACTGCTCAAGCGGCCCTGCGTCAGGCAACGGCGCCAGGATCGCGACCGGCCGGCCGCGATCGGTCACCTCGATCGTCTCGCCCGCCTCCACGCGACGCAACAGCTCGCTCGCGCGTTGCCTGAGCTCGCGGATGCCAACCGACGTCATGTGCTATTTGTAGCACATGAGACATTGTGATCGCACCCGGACTTAGACTCGTCGTGGCCGATGAGCGCACCTTCCAGTTCAGCGGTCGAGCGGATCCTCGCGGACGCCGGCGTCCAGTTCGCGTACCTGTTCGGCTCCAGGGCGACCGCAACGGCGCGGCCGACCAGCGACGCCGACGTCGCGATCATGCCGAGCGGCGAGTTGACGCTGCTGGGCCGCGAGCGGCTGGCGGCGGCGATCGCAGACAAGATGCACGTGCCCGATGTCGACCTCGTGCTACTCGACCGCGCGCCGCTCGAGCTCCGAGGACGCGTCGTGCAGGAGGGGAGGCTGCTCTACTCGGCCGACGAGCCGGCCCGCGTCGCGTTCGAGGTTCGCACGCGGGCGGAGTACTTCGACTTCCTGCCAACGCTGCGGGCGCTGCAGCGCAGCTACATTGCGCATATCGCAAGCCACGGTCTGTGATGGTCGATCCGGAGCGACTCGCGCGGCTGCTGCAGGCGCTCCAGACCTACCGCGACCGCCTGGCGACGCTGCGCGATCTCCCGGCTGAGGACTATCAGCTCGACCAGGCATTCGCCGGGCGCTACCTGGTCCAGGCCAGCGCCCAGGCGGCAATCGACGTCGCCAGCCATGTGATCGCCTCGTCGGGCTGGCGCGCCCCGAACGATTTCCGCGACGCGTTCACGGTGCTCGAAGAGCAACAGGTGATCGACGCCGAGCTAGCGGAGCGGATGCGGGCCCTCGCGGGCCTCCGGAACCGCCTCGTGCACCTGTACGCCGACGTTGACGACCGGCTCGTGCACAGCTCGCTGCCCGAGGGCCTCGATGACCTCAGCCGCTACGCGCAGGCAATCGCCCGACTCGCCGAGCGACTCTGAACCGGACGGACGGACGACCACCACCGCCCTCGAACGAAACGTCGGAGTCGCCGCCCCTCCCGCCCTTACGACGCCGCCACCACCATCCCCGCCGCCGCGGTGTCGTTGCTCGCCTGATCGATCAGGATGAAGCTGCCGGTCGTGCGGTTGCGGGCGTAGGGGTCGACGATCAGCGGCGCGCTCGTGCGCAGCCGCACGCGCCCGACCTCGTTGAGGCGCAGCTCGGCCGCGGCGACGTGCTCGAGCGTGTTGACGTCGACGCGATACTCAAGTTGGTCGATGATCGCGCGGGCGGTGCGGGTGGTGTGCTTGATCGTGTAACGGCCGCCCGGACGCAGCGGCTCCTCGCTCATCCAGCAGATCATCGCGTCGAGCTCGCGCGCGGTGGTGGGCTGGTCGCTCTCCTCGACGATCATGTCGCCGCGCGAGATGTCGAGCTGGTCGGCGAGTCGCAGCGTCACCGACATCGTCGGGAAGGCCGCGTCGCGCTCGCCGGCGAAGGTGTCGATCGCTACGACCCGCGTGCGCTGGCCGCCGGGCAGTACGACAACCTCGCTGCCGGGCCGCAGCACACCGCCGGCGACCTGCCCCGCGTAGCCGCGATAGTCGTGGTGCTCCTCGCTCATCGGCCGGATCACCCACTGCACGGGAAACCGGACCTCGGACAGGTTGCGACCCGGGGCGATCACGACG
>JBEKRJ010000608.1:0-3745 GCA_049518835.1 Solirubrobacteraceae bacterium | reverse complement strand
CGCACGTCTATCCGGGCACCAACACCCTTCGCAATCGCTACGGGATCCGCGACCCCGCCGAGCTCGCCCGCCTTGAGGCCGACCTCTCCGCGCGCCGCCTCGCGGTCCTGGAGCAGCGGCGACTCGCTGGCGCCTACGATCTGACCCACCTGCAGGCGTTCCACCGCGAGATCTTCGGCGACGTTTACGAGTGGGCAGGCGAGATTCGAACGGTCGCGATCGCCAAGGGCGACCTGTTCGCGCTGCCCCAGCACATCGCGCCCTACCTCGGCGAGGTCCTCGCCCAGCTCCCAGGCGAGAACTTTTTGCGCGACCTCGACCGCGATCCGCTCGTCGAGCGCCTGGCCTTCTACCTGGCCGAGATCAACAGCGTCCACCCGTTCCGGGACGGCAACGGCCGCACCCAGCGCGCGTTCATCGGCCAGCTCGCCGCCGACGCCGGCTACCGCATCGACTGGCGCCACCTCGACCCGGCCGACAACATCCAGGCCTCCCAGGCAGCGCACCGCGGCGACAACCGGCCGCTACGCCGTCTGCTCGACGAGCTTACGACGAGCGTTGGCTGTGGTCATAAAGGCGTTGCGCGGCCCGTTTGCGCGGGTCCGACCGAGCCCGGAGGGGTGCGCCGCCGCCTTCTGTCTGCGGCGGTACTGACGCTGAGCCTCGGCCTTCGCGCACTGCGGCGAGCAGTACCGCACGCCCTTCGTACGTTGCCAGTGGCGCGAGCCGCCAAGCTGATGAACGAAGATCCGCCTACAGGTCGCGCTCTCGCAGCGACGGGGGGTGACGCGGCGATCCACCATCAAGTTGAACAACTGCTGGCAGCCTGCGGTGAAGATGTCGTGCAAGCGAAGTTCCCACTCGGCCACTGTCCCAACCGAGGTCTCGTCAGAGCCGCGGGTTGACGTGTAGAACGCGCCCGGAGACCACTGCTCCAGGCCACTGCGCAGGACCGAGCTGAACGCCTGCCACGGCGAAAAATCGATTCCGAAATAGGTGCCGTGGAGCCTAAATCCCTCGTCTGCCCACGCGGCCAGCGGGTCCATGCTCAAGCTCGCATACGTCCAGGTGTTTGCCGCTGCGCGAAGACCCTTGAGGCACCAGCGCAGGTCTTCAATTCCGCAGAATGGCTCGAACCCTACGCCTAGCGAGCGGAGACGGCGACGCTGGTCGCCGGGGATGATCCGGCGATCCACCGAGTTCCCGGGCCACGACGGGGACCAGCGAAACGGGAAGCGGTTCAGGATCGCTTCCACGCCACTGTCGCTATCCAGATCGGCCGTGCGCAGGTCACGGATAACCCACTCGTCCGGTAGAGGCGCCTCGCCACCCTCGGCTTCGCGATCCGCCACGTAAACCACCGGCAGGATGGGCGAAGCCGGCCATAGCGTGATAGGAAATGATGATTTAGACACCACGCATCGGATGCTATCGCGCGTACGCTTTGTCCATGTCCACCAGCGACGACTATGGGCAACTGGACGCTCGCGCCGATTCGTTCGGCGCTGACGAGCGGAGCAGTCCGTTGTGGCCTTCGCGCTCGTGGATGGTCCGGGTTGAGCGCAGACTCACCGCCGCCGAAGAGAGCTTGAAGGCAGCGTCGACGATGCGCAGTCGACGGCTGTGCACGGCCAAAGCTGCGGCGTATGCAGACTGCGATCCCGAAACGATTCGGCGGGCCCACCGCGAGGGATTGCTCACGGCGGTTGGGTACGTCGGCAACCGGCCACGATTCACTTACGAGGGACTCGACCGCTGGATGGCCGGGCAGCGGCCCAAGTCGTGACCGCCACGGTCCACAGTCTGCCCGGTCGGGGCCCTCGGCTCGTGACCAAGCAGCAGCTCGCTGCCGAGCTCGGGCGCTCAACTCGTTGGATCGAGCAGCGTGTGAACGAAGGCATGCCGGTCGAGTCGAGCAACGATCGGCACGGCCGCCGGCTCTTCGATCTCGACCAGTCCAGCTTGGCCATCAGGACGGCGGTCGCCTCGTCCAGACGCTCTATGGCCACCCAGACCATGGGCGGTCTCTTGACCGCATCAGCATGGCGTTGCCCAGCATCCGGGCTGAGCAGGACGATGGTCACCGACTGCGCAACGCTGTCGCAGAGACGACGCCTGATGCCCGAACCCGCCCGGGGTTTCGCGGTTCTGCGCGACTCTTTCACCCGCCGTCTCCACTCCGAGAGTTAGCGGAACAGTTTGCGGAACATTCTGCAAACTGTTCCGCCGTTCGACTACCGCGCGCTGGCCCAGGACCCGGGAAACACGCCGATGCGGACGGCCCGCGGAGCCGACTGGCGGGCGGTTAGGCCGCCCGCGAGGCGTCGCTCGCTGCCTGGTGCCGTCGCCGCAGTTCGCGCCGGGCTTCCTCGCGCAGCACGCTGAACCCGCCGTAGCGCTCGAAGCTGCGCGGCCAGGGCGCTTCCGGATGGCGGTCATAGGCGGAGCGGAACAGTGGCATCGGTCAGCTGCTCGCATCTTGTCCTTGCGTTCCCTCTTTCCCGTTCGGGCTTCCCCGCCGATGTCGCCGTTTCGTTCGCGTCGGTGTCGTACGCGGCCGGGGCTCTCGGCGCGACGGGGGTGTTGCCTCGCCGACGCCGAGTCGTTCAGCCTGAGTTCCGAGCAGCCGGTCAGCCGTGCGCTGTCGCGGATGGCGGCCAGGCGTGCAGCGGCGTCCTCGCCGTGGTGTCGGTCGGAGTCGAGCACGGTCGGGTTGGTCGCTCTTGAAGGCGGACGGGGAAGCCTCGTTCTCGCGGATGCTCACTCAGTACCGGGCTTGGCGCAAGCGAGCGGGGATGCCGCTCGCCGAGCACCTATCAGCCCAGGACTGGTCGGGGCTTTATGACTTCGCTCACCGGCACGCGACGGCCGACGGGTTCAAGGACATCGTCCTGCCTCTCGCCGTTCAGCAGGAGGTCGAGTCGGTCCTGGACAAGGCGCTCCCACGACCTCCGTAGGCGGCGATTGGCCCGGGCACGCTCATCGAGCCCGTAGGTCGCTACCGCCAGTAGTCGGGGCCCGTGGCGTCGAACGTGATCGAGAACAGCTTGCTCGTCCATGGCGTCGGTATCGGCAGCTCCCACCGCGATGGCCTCGGCCGTTACGGGGAAGGCTGGCGAGCAGTAACCAGACTGGGGATGAGCCTGTCTGTCGGCGACCGGTCTTATCGTTGGCGGGACACGATTGCTCTCCCGACCGCCTACCTCATGACTGTCAAGAACGCTGAAGCGCGCTTCAATGCCATCCGTGCCGCGAAGGCTCCGCCGAAGTTCACCCAGCGATTCCTGGAGGACCGCGGTTTCAAGAGCACGAGCGACCGGCTCTACATCTACTACGAGTTTCTCGACCAGAGCCAGTCTGGTCGAGTCCTCGCCGACGCGCTCGAAGCGGGCTACGCCGACCTTTTCCAGCTTCGCCGGGACGCCCAAAACATGGAGCGCCCAGAGCTCAAAGGGAAAATTAAGACGCTCACGCAAGGGCGGGTGACCGACGCCGTCGTCGACAAAATGGCGCGGGTGCAGCTCCTCTGGAGGGACGTCATGCCGCGCAAGGGTTCAGGCCGTGGCCGTAGCGTGAGTCCTGGTTGCGCTGTCGTCCTTGGGTGAAGCGGTGGTTGCAGTATCGGTCGAAGTCGTTGTCGCTTGCGATCGCGCGTAGTTTGAGGATCGCTTCGGCGCCGTGCAGTGGCGTGCAGGCCTCGGCGGGCGCGGGTGATGTCCCAGCCGGTGGTGGTTGTTTCGACCAG
>JBEKRJ010000607.1:0-3746 GCA_049518835.1 Solirubrobacteraceae bacterium | reverse complement strand
AACAGCACCAGCAGCGTCACCGCGATCAGCGCCAGCGCGCTGATCATCGCGCGACCGGCGATCGCGTCCACGATCCTGCGCAGCGCGTCGGCGAACTGCTCGCCCGCACCCTTGCGCGCCATCGTGTTCTTGACCTTGGTCTGCTTGTTCGAGTTCGTCTTCATGACGTCCTGGGGCTGGACAGGGACACGGGAACGGCAACCTGTGAACGTGCCGCGGCGGCAACGCGCGGCTTGCACCTTCGACCAACGGCGCCGCCGCCAGGTGAACGACTGGTGAACTTCGAGTTATTAGGTTGTCTTGAGTTGGGACGGCTCAGCGGCGCACCAAACGCCGCAGACCGGCGCGTCGCGAGCCCGCGCCGATCTGCGGTCGCGGTGGAGGTCGATCGCCGGCAAGCAGCGCCGCCGGCATGTCGGCGGCGAGCCACGAGGCCAGCGCCGGTGCGATCCCGGCCTGCTGCAGGTCGGCCGCGATCCTCGCCGGGCGACGTTCGTCGTGCCCATCCGACGCCACCACCTGCGCGCCCCCGCGCGCGACCAGGCGCAGTGCGAAATCGCGCACGGTGCGCCCGAAGCGGCCGCTCAGCGCGCCCGACGTCACCTGCGTCAGCATCCCCTCGGCGACGAGCTCCTCCAGCAGGTCCGGGGAGCGCAGGAACAGCGGGCAGCGCTCCGGGTGGGCCAGCAGCACGCGGTGCCCACGCCACGCCACCGTACGCGCGGCGTGCATGAATCCGGGCGCGAGCGTCGCCGCCACGGGACATTCGAGCAGCAGCCACGCGCCGCCGCCAAGCCTCAGAGCAGCGAGTTCGGCGTCATCGAGCTCGACGGCGCGGACGGCCGCGACCTCGGCACCCGTGACGATTGTGACCTCGAGCCCGGCCGCGTCGAGATGCTGCTGCAGCGCCGGCACCGCCCCATGAATCAGCGCCGCATCGACCTCGGGATGTGACCAGTCTACGTGGGGCGTTGCGGCGATCGTGGCGATCCCGTCGTCGCGGGCGCCGCGCACCAGAGCGAGCGCCGCCTCGAGCGACGCCGGGCCGTCGTCGACGGCGGGCAGGACGTGGCAGTGAAGATCGATCAGTTGCAAATCATCGTTCACGCTGCGGCGAGCGGACGGCGCGCGCCGAGCGCGAGGGCCGCGTACACGGCGTCGATCACGCGCGCGACCCGCTCGGCGCCGAGGCCTGGCCAAAGCGGCAGCCGCACCATCCGCGCGCTGACGGCGTCGGTCACGTGAAGCTTCCCGGCTGTACGCCCGAATCGCCGCCCCGCCGGCGAGGAATGCAGCGGCACGTAGTGAAAGACCGCCTGGATGTCGGCGGCGGCAAGCGCGGCGATCAGCGCGTCGCGCTCGCGTTCGCCCTCGAGCAGCAGGTAGAAGATGTGGGCGTTGTGACTGCAGTCGGCGGGTATGACCGGCCGGCGTGCCACGCCGCGGGCTTCGAGCTCGTCGAACGCGTGCCAGTAGGTGCTCCAGATCGCGAGGCGTTCGGCCAGCACCGCGTCGGCGCACTCGAACTGTCCCCACAGGAACGCGGCGTTGAGCTCGCCCATCAAGTAGTTGGAGCCTTCGCGGACCCAGGTGTACCGGGCGACCTCGCCGCGGGCGAATTGGGCGCGGTTGGTGCCACGGTTGTACATCGGCTCTGCCTCGGCAACGAGCGCGCCGTCGTTGACGAGCAGCGCGCCGCCCTCCCCGCACTGGAGGTTCTTGGTCTCGTGGAAGCTCAGCGTGGCGATGTCGCCGATCGAGCCGAGCGGCCGGCCGCGCCAGGAAGCCCCGTTGCCATGGGCCGCGTCCTCGATCACGGTCAGCTGCGCGCGCTGCGCCAGCTCGCCGATCGCTTGCATGTCACACCCGACGCCCGCGTAGTGGACGGCGCACAGCGCGCGCGTGTGCGGGCCAACGGCCGCAGCCACGGCGGCGGGGTCGACGTTCAAGGTCGCCGGGTCGATGTCGACGAATACAGGCGTCCCGCCCGCGCGCACAACCGCGGTCGCGGTCGACACGAACGTAAACGATGGCATGATCACCTCGGCGCCGTCGCACACGCCGGCCAAGCGCGCGGATATCTCGAGCGCCGCCGAGCATGATGGCGTCATGAACGCTGCCTGCGAGCCCACTCGATCGCGTAGCCACTCGGCGCAGCGCCGCGCGTAGTGGCCGTTGCCCGCCAAGTCCCGCCCCGCGAGCGCGGCGCCGACGTGCATCAGCTCGGCGCCCGCAGCCGCGGGCCGGTTGAACGGGATTCGCTCAAGCCTCCCCTGCATGCGTGGTTTCTAACAATCCCGGCCAACCATTTCGTGTCCATCATGTGAAGTGAGCTTGCGGTCGTTGAATCGCCCGCGTGCGTAACCGGACCGGCCGCCCCGGGGGCAGCACGGTCCGGTGACGTTGCGTTTCGCGTGCTCAGCGACCGCCACCGGGCGTCGCGAGCATTCCGTCGGTGTTGCCGGTGCTATCGACGTAGAAGCCGACGAGCTGTCCACGGTCGTTGACGCCGTTGACCGTGGTCGTGTCGATGCCCTTCGGGTCATTGACGGTCTCGAACCCGTTGCGCGGAGTCCACGTGAAGCCGTGCATCGGCGCTAGGCTGCCTGCCGTTTCGTAGTAGCCGACGACCTCGTCGAGGTCGTTGACGCCAAGCGCCTCGGTCAGCGTCGCTCCGGGGTACGCCAACGTGGTCAGCGAGCCGCCGGCACGGCGCAGGAACCCGAGGATCCCGCTGCCGGTGCTGTCAAAGCCAGCGATGTCGCCTCTGTTGTTGATCGCCGCCGCGGTTACGCTGGTCGCGCCGGCGATCGTCACAGGGTGGAAGCGGTTGCGCTTGATGTTGTATGTGTACCCGTGACTCGCACCCGCCGCGTCGTTGTAGAAGCCGACAGCGATGTCGCTGTTGTTGACGCCGAGCAGCTGGTTCACGGGCGGGCTCGAACTGGCACCGGACGGAAAGTTCACCGTGTGAAAGCTGCCGCCTAGCTTGTAGAAGCCGAAGTTGGCATTGAGCTGACTGGCATTATCGCTGTCGGACCAGAAGCCGACGATCACACCCCGGTCATTGAGACCGGTGACCTGCGTCTGCGCCGATCCTGGGAAGTTCTCGCTCACATAACGCCCATGACGGTAAGGCGCCAGCAGCTTGTAACCCTTGTTGGGGTGGCCCTGCGCGCCAGACCCGTAGTAGCCGGCGATCACCCCCTGCTGATTGATCCCGAGCAACTGATTGAAGGTCGGATCCTGGCCGTTGTCGAGCGTCTGAAAGTAATAGTGCTGCGGCTCGCAATATGTGCCGCTCTGCGCGCCCGGAGGACACTCGTTCGCGACGCTCGCAGCGGGCGTCAGGACGCTTGCCCCGACAATCGCGCCCGCGACCAGGGTCGCTCTGACAGACCTCATGAGCTGCTCCTTTCCCGATGTGTGGTGCGACTTGCGCGCCTACGCATCCGGGCAACTCGACCTGGCGTGCACCCCGCCGCGCACAATTCGCGCGTGTTTGATCGCAGTGCCCCAGTTCGAACTCGCACGCCTCGCCGTCACCGTAGCCGGCGGTAATCCTGCCGCCCGGCTACCCTACAGGCGCGGCTGCGGCTGTCAAGGGAAACGAGAGCTGGTTCACGACATGGTCACGAGTCAGGCGCACGCGCCTGACTCGCAGCTCGCCAGCGTTACTCGTCGGATCCGCGTCAGCGCCGGGCGATCGGCACGTAATCGACGCCGCGCTCGCCGGTGTAGATCTG